>CANDKL010000144.1 GCA_947385255.1 uncultured Roseburia sp.
CTATCAGGATAAGAAAAAGCTGAAAAAGGGAAAGACGTATTTTTATAAGATTGTTACGGTATCAGGCAAAAAATACAGTCCGATGAAGGCGGCTAAGAAATCGGTGAAGATGAAATAAAGGCAGATTTTGGCCGTTGGGGCGTGGATCCGCGAGAGGATCCACGCCTTTTTGTATGAAAATAAAAACATTTCACAAACGGTTGACATCATTCCGTGATTATGATAGAGTATTTTCAGTTTTAAAAAGTAAAATCAAAGATCAAAAGGAGTACCGTAGAAAGGTTCCTCACAGAGAGCCATCGTTTGCTGGAAGATGGCAGGAAGGTTTTACGGGAATGGGTTTGTGAGATGCAAAGCGAAGGAGTAGTAGCGGATGCCGTGTTCCTCACGTTACAGGGGTGAGATATCGAAGAGATTCTGTATCAAGAAGAGACTGTGTGATAGGTGGCGAGTATTTTCCGAATCCGGAAGGTACTTTTTTTATTGCGTTTGATAAGGCGGCCGCTGTCCATGGTGAATACCGGGTGGCACCACGAGAAGATCGTCCCGGGCATTTCAGCGGTTTGGCTGAAATGTCCGGGATTTTTTTGCGGGAACATGCGTCCTGTATCCGCATGAAACGTGCTCTGCCGGCAGGGCAGCCTGCCGGAACCGTTACCATCAAAGAAGCGATAGAAGAATAGGGAAAGGATGGAAAAGATGGAGAAAAGGATTTACCGCGTGTACAAAAAAACCGTCAGCATTGTAGACGAAACCGCGACCGGGATGTATGAGAGCCTGGTCGGGAGGGAAAAGGGCTTTCTTTTGGAAAGCTATGATAAAAATTATGACAGGTATACGATTTTCGGCGGACAGCCGGAGGAACTGATTACCTCAAACGGGCGGGCTTTGGAGATTCACTATACAGACGGCAGGGTGGTTTCTAAAAAGGGAAATCCTCTGGAGCTGTTAAAGGAGTATTACAGCTCCTTTGAAATCCGAAGAGAGGACGGCGATACCGGATTCTCCGGGGGCCTGGTTGGAAATTTAGGATATGATTTCGTGCGGTATACGGAGAAGCTTCCGGACAGTAATCCGGATGAAATCGGCATTGAGACGGTACAGCTGATGCTGATGAAGGAGTTTGTTGTGGTAGACCATATCGCGGAAACCTTAACGGCTGTCGTTTTAGAGGAGGACAGCGAGGCAGGAAGGGAGCGGGCGGCTGCAAGGGCGGAGCAGATGGCTGCAAGGGCACGCGCCGGATCGGATCCGGCGAGAGAAGCCTTTTGTCAGGACGGGAAGATTATAGAAAAGTCGGATACACTGGAGGAATACAGCGAGAAGGTGTTGAAAATCAAGGAAGCAATTCGGGAGGGCCATGTATTCCAGACCGTGCTTTCACAGCGCTGGACGATTGAAACGGGGCAGGATGGGTTTAAGCTGTACAAGGAGCTTCGGGAATTGAATCCGTCGCCGTATCTGTACTATTTTAATTACGGCTCCTTTGAGGTCATTGGCAGCTCGCCGGAGATGCTTGTGAAAAAGCAGGACGACAGAGTGTATACCTGCCCCATTGCCGGGACGAGAAGGCGGGGACGGGACGAAGAGGAGGATGCGCTGTTAAAGGCAGAGCTTCTGGCGGATGAAAAGGAACGCGCAGAGCATGTGATGCTGGTCGATCTGGCGCGTAACGATATGGGGCGGATTGCAAGGTTTGGGACGGTTAAGGTTACGGAGTTTATGGAGGTACGTAAATTTTCGCATGTCATGCACATCGTATCGACGGTAGAGGGCAGGAAAAACAGCGCCTGCCATCCGTTTGATTTGGCGGCCTCCTTTCTTCCGGCCGGAACGTTAAGCGGCGCACCCAAAATCCGGGCCATGGAAATTATCGACGAACTGGAGGCCAAACGAAGGGGGCTGTACGGCGGCGCAACAGGCTATATTGATTTTGGCGGAGATATGGATTTTTGTATTACCATCCGCACCATGATCAAAAAGGGCAGCCGGGTTTATCTGCAGGCAGGCGCAGGAATTGTAGCCGATTCGGTGCCGGAGTCGGAATATATGGAGTGCTGCAATAAGGTCATGGCATTGGCAAAAACACTGGTGAAGGAGGAAAACCTATGATTCTTTTGCTTGATAATTACGATTCATTTACCTATAACCTGTACCAGTATATCGGAGTGTTTCACAGCGCTATTACGGTACAACGCAATGATCAGATTACGATAGATGAAATCCGGACGCTGGCTCCGGAGCGGATCATTTTATCGCCCGGGCCGAAAAGCCCGAAGGAGGCCGGTATCTGTATGGAGGCGGTGAGACAGTTTTATGATAAGATTCCGATTCTTGGCATTTGCCTGGGGCATCAGTGCATCGGAGAAGCATTCGGCGGTACGGTATCCTACGCAAAGCAGCTGTTTCATGGCAGGCAGTCGCTCATTACGCACGAGAAAACAGGCCTGTTTTACGGCATAGCTTCTCCGGTAAAGGCGGCAAGATACCATTCTCTGGCGGTACAAAGAGAGGGGCTGCCGGAGTGCCTGCGGGTGACGGCAGAGACGGCGGACGGGGAAATTATGGCGCTGCAGCACAGGACGTATCCGGTATTCGGGCTGCAGTTTCATCCGGAATCTATTTACACGGAGCATGGCAAGCGGATGATAGAAAATTTTGTAAATCTGGATACGCTTCCCGGGGAAGCGTTTGGGAAACGTGTAGGGCAGGAGGCGGCAGATGATATTAGATAAAATTGTAGAGGATAAAAAAAGAAGGCTAAAGGAGCATAAGAAAAAAATTCCGCCGGAGGAAATGAAAAAGCAGGCTAAGGCAGTTCGGCGCGAAGCGCACGGCTTTTACCGGGCCCTGAAAAAGGAAGGTATTTCTATCATCGGGGAATTTAAGCAGGCCTCGCCCAGCCTTGGAGCCATTGACAGCCCCATCCGTTTCAAGGAGCGGATTGCGTCATACGGAGCATCAGTGGATGCAATTTCCTGCCTGACGGAAGAGGATCATTTTCTGGGAAGCATAGAGGATTTGAAAAAGATACGCGTTATGAGTCCGCTGCCGATTCTGCGGAAGGATTTTATGATAGATGAATATCAGTTTTATGAGGCAAAGGCCGCGGGAGCGGACGCGATCCTGTTGATTGCAGCCATTTTAGACGATGCGGCTATGAAACGGTTTTATCGGCTTGCAGAGGAGCTTGAGCTGGATGCACTGGTGGAGGTGCACAATGAAAACGAGCTGGAGCGCGCGCTTGGGCTGGATGCAAAAATCATTGGTGTGAACAATCGGGATCTGCATGATTTTACGATTCGGCTGGAGACGACAAAACAGCTGTCCGCGCAAATTCCAGAGGGTAAGGTGCTTGTAGCAGAGAGCGGCATCCGAACGGATGCGGACGTGCGTTTTTTAAAGGAGTGCGGCGTGGATGCGTTTTTAATCGGGCAGGCGCTGATGGAATCGCCGGATCCAAAGGAACTGGCGGGGCGGTGGAAGAGGCTGTATGGCGCGAAGGTCGATTCTAAAATGGGAAGGAGCGGGTAAGGTTGAAGGCAGAAGGCCAAAAAGTACCGAAAATAAAAATCTGCGGCGTTACAAGCGAGCAGGAGGCAGAGTACTTAAACGAGGCAAAGCCAGAGTATGCCGGATTTGTTTTTTATCCGAAGAGCAGGCGGAATGTAAGCCTGGAACAGGCGGTACGGATAGCGGCGTGTCTCGACCGGAGTATTTTGCGGGTGGCGGTTACGGTAAGTCCCACGGCAGAATTTGTCCGAAAAGCAGGCAAAATGGGGTTTGATCTCCTGCAGGTACACGGGGAGTTTGGCGAAAAAGAACGGGCTGCCGCCGAAATCCCGGTCTGGCGTGCCGTAAATATTCGTGACGAGGCTTCGGCCGCCGAATTTTTCCTAAGAGAGCATAAGCAGGGGCTTAAGAACATTTGCGGTTATGTGGCGGACGGCGCTCAGTACGGTGCGGGAAAGGCCTTTGACTGGGAAAAAATGAGCCGGCAGCTGCATGCCTGCACAACGGGAAAGCAGCTGATTCTGGCCGGAGGGCTCACGGCGGAAAATGTGGCGGACGCAATCCGGTATGTTGATCCGGATATCGTGGACGTGAGCAGCGGCGTAGAAGAGCAGGGCAAAAAAAGCAGAGAAAAAATAACAGGATTTATCAGAAAGGTGAGGGAAAATGAACAGTAAAGCATATTACGGGAAATTCGGCGGGCAGTTTGTGGCGGAATCTCTGATGAATACATTGGAGGAGTTGGATCAGACCTTTGAGGCCGCTTTAAAGGATCCGGCGTTTTTGGAGGAATACCGGTATTATATGGAGCAGTATGTCGGACGGGAGACGCCGCTCTATTATGCGAAGCGCTTCAGCGAAACATACGGTACGAATATTTATTTAAAGCGTGAGGATTTGAATCATACCGGCGCACACAAAATCAACAATGTGATCGGGCAGATTCTGCTGGCAAGGCGCATGGGCAAAAGGAAGGTCATAGCCGAGACCGGAGCGGGGCAGCACGGCGTGGCGACCGCAACCGGAGCGGCGCTGTTTGATTTGGAATGTACCGTGTATATGGGCGAGGAGGATATGAAGCGCCAGGCGTTAAATGTGATGCGTATGGAAATGCTCGGCGCAAAGGTGGTCTGTGTCCGTTCCGGCAGCAACACGTTAAAGGACGCGACCAACGAAGCCATTCGTACTTGGGCGAAAACGGCGGAGGATACGTTTTATGTCATCGGCTCTGCCGTCGGCCCCTATCCGTATCCCAAAATTGTCCGGGAATTTCAGAGCGTCATCAGCAGGGAGGCGAAGCGGCAGTTTTTCGAAAAGCAGCATAAGCTGCCGGATGTAGTGATGGCCTGCGTCGGCGGCGGCTCGAATTCGATTGGCATGTTCGCGGATTTTATCGGCGACAGGGACGTGGAGCTCATCGGTGTGGAGGCTGCTGGAAAGGGAATTGAAACGGGCGAGCACGCGGCGGCAATGGCAGAAGGGAGGCCCGGGACGCTGCACGGCATGTATTCCTATCTGCTGCAGGATACAGACGGCAATATCAAGCTGGCGCATTCGATTTCCGCGGGGCTTGACTATCCGGGCGTGGGGCCGGAGCACGCGTATCTAAAGGACAGCGGACGGGCGCAGTATGTGTCCGTTACCGACGCCGAGGCAATGGATGCACTGATGGAGCTCTGCAGGCTGGAGGGAATTATCCCGGCCATTGAGAGTGCACATGCCCTGGCCTATGCCATGAAAAAAGCAAAAACCATGACCATGGATCAGAATCTGATCGTATGCTTATCCGGCAGGGGCGATAAGGACGTACATACGATTGCCGATTATCTGGCCGGGAAAGCATATCTGAATTAGGAGGGAAACGACATGAACCGAATTGAGGAACGAATGGCTTTGTTAAAACAGAAAAACGAAAAAGCACTGATTACCTATCTGACGGCCGGACTGCCCGATTTGGAGGGCACGAAAGCGCTGATGCGGGCGCAAGAGGAGGCCGGCGTAGACGTCTTAGAGCTTGGCATTCCCTTTTCCGATCCGATTGCCGACGGACCGATCATTCAGGAGGCTTCCTATCAGTCCATCTGCCGGGGAACCAATCTGAAAAAGGTTTTTCGGCTGATGGAGGAAATCCGAAGCGAGGGAGTGGAAATTCCGGTGATTTTTATGATGTATTACAATACGATTTTAAATTACGGAATCGAAGCGTTTGCGGCAGAATGCAGAGCAGCCGGCGTAGACGGCGTTATAGTGCCGGATCTGCCCTTTGAGGAGCAGGGGGCGCTCCAGGCAGCGCTTGAGAAAGAGGACAAAGCGATTTTGATCCAGCTGGTATCTCCGGTGTCCGGCGCGCGAATCCCTGCGATTTTAGAACACGCCAGGGGCTTTGTATACTGCGTGTCCTCCATGGGCGTGACCGGGCAGGCGGGCGTCTTCCACCAGGAGGTGTTAAGCTATTTAAAAGAGGTAAAGGCGGTGTCTAAAATCCCGGTTATGATGGGCTTTGGCATCCGTACCCCGGAGGATATCGCGCCGATGAAAGAGATCATAGACGGCGCAATCGTAGGAAGCCATTTCATTCGGCTGCTGGAGCAGTCCGATTACAGTACGAAGGCAGCAAAGGAATACTGCAGCAATTTCAAACAGAATATTTGACAGGAGGAAAGCAGGATGCAGACAGCAATTGAAAAAGTAGCAGAGGGACAGGATTTAACGGAAGCGGAAGCAAGAAGGGTTATGGACATTATGTTAAGCGGAGAAGCGACGCAGGCGCAGATTGGCGCCCTTTTGACCGCGCTTCGGATGAAGGGGGAGACGGTCGATGAGCTGACCGGATTTGCGTCTGTATTAAAGGAAAAGGCGTCTACCATTTCCCCAAGCTGCGAAAACTATGTGGATTTTGTCGGAACAGGCGGCGACCGAACCTTTACCTTCAACATATCGACAACCGGCGCATTTGTAACGGCAGGCGCAGGCGTGCCGGTTGCAAAGCACGGCAACCGTTCCATCTCCTCCAAAAGCGGAGCCGGAGATGTGTTAGAAGCGCTGGGCGTGAACATCCTGGCGGAGCCTGCGGTGGTAGAGCACTGTGTGGAGGAAGCGGGAATTGGCTTTATGTTTGCACCGTCGTTTAATCAATCCATGCGGTTTGTCGGGCAGGCAAGAAAGGAAATGGGCATCCGCACCGTCTTTAATATCTTAGGGCCGCTCGCAAATCCGTCGCGTGCAAAGGGAATGCTTGTCGGCGTGTATGCGCCGGAGATGACCGAGAAAATGGCGACGGTTATGAGCAGGCTCGGCGTAGAGCGCGCATTTGTTATCAGCGGGAAAGATCATATGGATGAGCTTACAACAACGGATGCGACAATCGTATCTGAAATTAAGGACGGAAGGGTAAAAACCTTTGAAATTACACCGGAGGAATTTGGGTTCCGGCGTGTGGCATTAGAGGCGTTAAAGGGCGGAGACGGCGCGCAGAATGCAAAGATTACAGAGCATATCCTTGCGGGTGAGCCGGGACCGAAGCGCGATATTGTGCTCTTAAATGCTGGGGCTGCGATTTATATTGCAGGAAAGGCGGAGTCCATGCAGGAGGGAATCCGGATGGCGGCAGAATCCATTGATTCCGGAAAAGCGATGCAGGTGCTCAAAGACCTGGTAAAGGTGTCGAATCAGCCCTGTTCGCCGGAATGATTTTTCGGGTGCGCTCTAGGGTTCCTTGCTGTTAGACGCATCCTGATTGGACTGCCGGCGGTTTTGCATGTAGCGGTACATGGCGAGGTAAACCCAGAGCAGGACAGGGATCAGAATGGTCAGGCCAATGGAGATTTTGAACAGATCGAAGGTATGGGGATTGTCAATCAGGGCAAGAACCAGCGTGATCAGGTACATTCCGACGAGAATGACAACGCCGGTGACGGCAAAAATTTGTTTTGTTTTTTTCATGGGGGGTCCTTTCTTCTGTGATATTTGATCAAATGTCTCTTTATCATACAAAGTATTTGGGGATACGTCAAGGGGGCATTGTTTTTTCGAGGGCGATGGCCGGAGCAGAACTCCCAAATACCCAAGGCCATCATTTCCCCACCGCATGAAAAGTAACAAAGTAACGATAAAATGTTTTTGATAATAAAAAATATTGTTGAGAAGTGTCAAATGATGTGCTATAATCTCAAAAGAGCAATCGTGTTACAGGGTGCGTTGGCCTCATTCTAAAAAGAATGGGGG
>CANDKL010000145.1 GCA_947385255.1 uncultured Roseburia sp.
ATGGCGGCGGATATGTGTGGATTCATGCTCTAAAACAAGATACTTCTGCGAGTCGGAAAGATTGGCAGGCAGGTAAACAGAAGGGTGGAAAAACCCAAGCACAAAGGCCGTTTTGATCTGATCCGATTCGTAAACCGAAAAGCCGCATTTTTGACTGAGTGTTCGGTTCAGTACGGAAAAGCGGACGGTCCGGCGAAGCTGTATGGCGTCTCTTAAGCTGTAAAGCAGCAGGGCCAGCATTCCGACGGCCCAGAGAGCCGCTGCGATGAACCAGGGATCCGGCGATGTATTCTCTAGTGAATCCCATGCTGCAGGCGCTGTATCCTGCGGCAGGCTTTGCGCGGCATCCATTTTGGAAAGGAGCGGAAAAGACGGTTCCGCTGTTGGGACGCTCCGTTCCGCTGCCGATGTCTGCGACGGGGTTGTCTGAAAAAACGTCCACAGACTGAAGGAAGAGGAATACGAGATGGGTAAAACAGCGCGGATAAATACAAAAATCCACAAAACATAGGTATAAAGCCGGGGCATGCGTCCAAAACAGGTTCGGATGACAAGCGTGATTACGGCCATGGCAGAAGCCATCAGGCCAAGGGTGAAAATAGTGTTGAGAAATGCGTTCATAGGCGTCCTCCTTTTTATGTTTCTTCGTAGCGGCTTATGAGCTGCAAAAGCTCACGGGATTCGTCTTTGCTTAATTTTTTTTCTCCCAGAAATGCTGCGATAAATTTGGGAAGGGAGCAGTCGAAGCGTTTTTCAATCAGCTCGTTGCTGTCAAAACGGGCAATTGCGTCTTTTTTTACCAGAGATGTAACAATGGAATCCCGGTTTAGAAGCAGGCCGCGTTCACATAGCTTGCGCAGCATCGTATAGGTCGTAGATTTCTTCCAGCCAAGCCGCGGCAGACATTCTTTGTAGAGGGCAGTGGAGGTTATAGGTTCTAACTCCCATATCAGTTCCATTAAATGATATTCGCCGTCGCATAATTTGTAGTTCATATAGATTCCTCCTTTGGTTTAATAGTATAGACCGGTTTATATATATAAACCATACTATAAAAGAAAACACTTGTCAAGAGGAAAAAGAATTTTCAAACACGCCCTTGCATAAAATGAACTAATCTTTTTGGTGCGGGTAAGAATGATGAAACGTATTTTATGTGTAATGCTATGCTTAGCGGCAGGAGTCGCTGCTTTACTGGGAGGCAGCAGGCCCTGTCCGGCAGTGGAAACAGAGACAACCTTAGATGAAGCTCAGTTGTACGCCCAGTCAGCGGTGCTTATGGACGCGGACTCCGGGCGTGTTTTATTTGAAAAGGAGGGAGAAGCCGTACGGCCTATGGCGAGTACGACTAAGATTATGACCTGTATCGTGACGCTTGAGCGGGGAAATCTGGAGGATGCGGTTGAGGTTTCCGAGTATGCGGCATCTATGCCGGATGTACAGTTAAATATCCGAAAGGGAGAACATTACCGGTTAAAGGATTTGCTTCTTTCACTGATGCTGGAATCCCATAATGATTCGGCTGTTGCAATTGCGGAGCATATCGGCGGAAGCGTGGAGGGGTTTGCAGAGCTGATGAATGAAAAGGCACGGGAAATCGGCTGTAAAAGCACCTGTTTTATTACACCGAATGGGTTGGATGCGGAAAAGCAAATGCCGGCGGCAGACGGCAGTACGACGAAGGTTATGCATGCGACAACGGCACGGGATTTGGCGTTAATTATGAGCTATTGTATCAAAAAATCACCGCAGAGGGATGCGTTTCTGGAGATTACACGGACGCAGTCCTGCGGATTTTCCGATCTTGAGGGAAAGCGGAGCTTTCAGTGCAATAACCACAATGCTTTCTTACAGATGATGGACGGGGCGCTTTCCGGAAAAACGGGATTTACCGGGAAGGCCGGGTATTGCTATGTAGGGGCTCTCGAGCGGGATGGCAGGACATTTGTAGTGGCGCTGTTAGCCTGCGGATGGCCGAACAATAAAACGTATAAATGGTCGGATACGAAAAAGCTGATGAAGTACGGGCTGAACAATTATCAGCTAAGGGATGTGTCGAAGGAAGCTTTGCCGGGGGAGTGGCTTGGCGCGATTCCGGTGGCGGAGGCACAGACAGAACGTCTGTTTGGACAAAAGGCTGTGGAGGTCTGCATGAGGGATCAGGCAGAGGCGCCGGGACTTTTGATGAAGCCGGAGGAAAAGGTTGAGGTGTGCTGCAGTGTGAAAAACCGTCTGGAGGCGCCGGTTGAAGAGGGGCAGAAGGTAGGAGAGATTAGGTACAAGGTGGACGGCGAGGTGGTTTGGGAGCGGGAGATTTGTACGAAGGAGGCAGTGCTTAAGGTGGACTACAGGTGGTTTTTAGAAAAGGTGGGAAATGCGTTTCTGGCGATGGCTGCAGGGCATGTATGAGTAACGGCGAAGCCGTGGGATGAACTGTGTCCCGTAAAATGCTTGTACGAAAAAACAGAAACTGTTATAATGAAAGCAGATTATTAGGATGAAAGGATAACGGGTATGGAAGAAGCATACAATCTGTCGGTATCGCAGGTGTTTCGCAAGGACGGGGAGAAATTTGCGTATGTTACATTTACGAAAGGCAATCAGCGTGCGGAGGGGAAGATTCCGGACTGTAAAATTCTCTCCTATGAGGGCTTTGAAGAGAGTGAAATTGCACAGCTGGAAATTTACATGAAGCTGGAGCTTGCCAATCTGAAAAAAATGGCGGCGGGCATTGATGTGATGCGCGCGTTTATGAAAGAGGAATAGGAGGGCGCCATGATACAGGAAGAAAATATAAAAGCGTTGTTTGAGTCCAAATTTGTCCGCGTATACGATTTGCAGTATGCGCCGGGAAAGCACTATTATAATGCGAGCAGGCGCAGCAGGGAGAATCTCGTCGCTGCCAGGCCGGACGGGGAGCTTGGCAGGATGCTTCCGGATGCGGTGAGCTGCTTTGTTATTCTTAAGCTGCCCCAAGAAGAGCCGTGCCTTCTTTTTTCCTATGAATACCGTTATCCGGCAGGACAGTATCTTTTGAGCGTACCGGCAGGGCTTTTGGATCTGGAGGACGGAACGGGAGCAGAGGCTTTGGTGAAAACGGCCGTTCGGGAAATAAAAGAAGAAACCGGGCTTACGGTTTCCGATCGGGATACGGTAAAGGTCGTAAATCCGTTTGTCTTTTCCACGCCTGGCATGACGGATGAGAGCAATGCGCTTGTGTGCGCCGTGCTGCACCCGGAGAATTTGGCGGGATTGTCGCAGGAGGGAGCGATCGGATCGGAGAAATTTGACGGGTTTTGCCTGATGAACCGTACAGAGGCGCTTGCGGCTTTGAAAAAGGGGACAGATGACAGAGGCGTTTTTTATTCGGTTTATACCTGGGCGGCTCTGATGTATTTTGTTTCGGGGATGTGGGAAGAGCTGTAGCGCTAGTTCAGCGTTGCGCAAATAACGGGTGATCCGTGGGGAAGGGGATTGGCGGCATTATAGGACAACCAATTCTCTTTGATATTCTGTTTTCTGACGTCTGTTATTTTTTTGCGCCAGTATGCCGTAATAGAGATCGGAAGAGAACCGATCCTTTTGAAACAGGGAGAATGCTTCCGGCGAAAGCAGCTTTTGGGCTTTCGCTGGTTTTGTGATGAGGGGGCATCGGGTTTTTGTTCTGATTTCGGAAAACAGCTCCGCCGCATCGCGGCGAAAGCCCAAAAGGCGCAGATAGGGGGCATATCCGAATGCTTTTCCGGAGGCCAGATCGGCGTCGGTTATGTTCAGTAAAATATGGAGAAGCACCCGGCTGATACGGCTGTAGGTGACGTCCCGGCTTTTTAAGTATTCGCAAAAGCTGTGGTAATCTTGAAATTTTGGCAGGGCATTTCGAATTCGGTTGGACAGCCCGGGAGAGCAGTCGGCATATGGATACAGCTTCTGATCCCGTTCACAAAGCAGCTTATAATACAGCATATCGGAAAAATCCTGTTCTGTTAAAAAATAGGTGTCAAAGGATGCGAAAGCAGCCGCGGCGCTTTTGGGCATCACATCGGCCAGCGTTTTTGCAGAAGAGCCGCTGTTTAATGCGTGAAACGAGTCTGAGAGCAGATATTTGCGGATTGCGGCGGCAGAGCAGTACCGTTCTCCAAAACCGTCCTCATGGTAGCCTGCGCCTTCCCGCAGGATAGGCAGCGGCTGCAGCCTTGAGCGGCTGCGCTTTAATGCTTTTAAATATTCCAGAGCAAGAATATTGTTGGGAGAGCCGAGCAATTTTGCCGCTGCCTTTGCCTGCGCTTCTGATGAAGATCTGGAATTGTGTGGATTCTGCGCCTGCAGGCAGCCGATGACAGCCTGCTGTCTGGCGGCAGGAAAGGAATAGCCTTTTTTTAAAAGGGAAGACAGAAGCGTCTTATATGCATCCGGTTCATCGGTTAAGATATCTGCAATACAGGTCAGGAACGGCAGATCGGGAGATTCACAGCCGAAGCTGACGACATCCACACAGCCAAGCGCATCTAAAAGGGCGACGCCCGCGGCTGCAAAATATTCCGCAGAGGACACGGCAAAAACGGAAGGAATTTCAAATACAAAATCGGCCCCGTGCTCTAAGGCCATAGCCGTACGTCTGAATTTATCCAAAATAGCAGGCGCACCGCGCTGAACAAAATTTCCGCTCATCACGACAACTACTTTGTCAGCGCGGGAAAGCTTCTTAGCCTCCCGGATCTGATAAGCATGTCCGTTATGAAACGGATTATATTCTGCAATAATACCAAGCGTCTTCATAGTAATACTCCTGTCTTTTGTCCCGCTATGGAACCTTTATCATACGCAACAGTATAAACGCTTTTCCTGCTGACGACGAGGGTTGTTTCTAATTTTATACAGAAAAAACAGTTTTTTACTTGTTTACCAGAAAAAAAAGGTTTATACTTTTTTTATACGTGCGTTAAAAAAATTTAATGAATAAGGAGATGTAAAGCATGAATGTATTAGTCATTAATTGCGGCAGTTCTTCGTTAAAATATCAGGTGATCCACGCGGAAAGCGAAGAGGTGCTTGCAAAAGGGCTTTGCGAACGTATTGGAATTGACGGCAGGCTGGTTTATCAGCCAAAGGACGGGGAGAAGGAGATGACAGAGGCTCCCATGCCGACGCATACGGAAGCGGTGCGTATGGTTCTGGATGCTTTGGTGAATCCGAATACGGGCGTATTAAAAAGCTTGGATGAAATTGATGCAGTCGGGCACAGAGTGGTGCACGGCGGCGAGCGGTTTGCCAATTCTACGCGGATTAACGAAGAGGTGATTGCGGCCGTAGAAGCGTGCTCGGATCTTGCGCCGCTGCACAATCCGGCAAACCTGATCGGCGTGCGCGCCTGCCAGGAGGTGCTAAAGGATGTGCCGATGGTGGCGGTGTTTGATACGGCGTTTCATCAGACCATGCCGCAGGAGGCGTATCTTTACGGCGTGCCGTATGAATATTATGAAAAATACAGAGTGCGTAAATACGGATTCCACGGAACCAGCCACAGCTATGTATCAAAGCGTGCGGCAGAGCTGTTGGGACAGCCATATGACAGCTTAAAAACCATTGTCTGCCATCTGGGCAACGGGGCCAGTATCTGTGCCGTGAAGAACGGGAAATCCATAGACACCTCAATGGGGCTTTCGCCATTGGAGGGCTTGATCATGGGCACGCGCTCCGGCGATATCGATCCGTCCGCGGTGGAATTTCTGGCGAAAAAGGAGAATCTGGATCTGGAAGGGATTGTGAAGGTGTTAAACAAGGAGTCCGGCGTATATGGGCTGTCCGGCGTATCCAGCGATTTCAGAGATCTCGATCAGGCCGCGGCAGACGGCAGCGAGCGTGCAAAAGCGGCTGTAGACGCATTCTGTTACCGCGCGGCGAAGTATATCGGTTCCTACGCGGCGGCGATGAACGGCGTAGACGTGATTTGCTTTACGGCAGGCGTTGGGGAAAACGACGGAAAGGTGCGCGCCAAGATCTGCAGCTATCTGGGTTATCTGGGGATTACGCTGGATGAAGAGGCGAACAAAAAGCGCGGAGAAGAGGTAAGGCTTTCTACGGAGGATTCCAGAGTGGCCGTACTTTTAGTGCCGACGAATGAAGAGCTGGCGATCTGCCGGGAAACGGTTGCGCTGGTAAAATGACGCGTATCCTTCCGTCCGGTTGAAACGGGCAGGAGGAAAGCGGATTTAATAAAGGAAAAACTTTAAAGAAGGAGAATCAAGCTATGAAATATTCAATTGAAGGCGAACCATTGCCGGTTGTGATTTGTGAATTAGAGGCAAATGAGAAAATGATTACCGAGAAGGGGGCGATGTCCTGGATGTCCCCGAATATGAAGATGGAAACGGTCGGCGGAGGCGTCGGCAAGATGTTCGGGAGGATGTTCAGCGGTGAGAGTATGTTTGTAAATCACTATACCGCGGAAGGGGCGCCGGGGATGATTGCATTTGCATCCAGCTTCCCGGGAGCGATCCGGGCGTTTGAGATTGAGCCGGGACAGGATATTGTGTGCCAGAAGACAGCATTTTTGGCTTCTTCGTTTGGTGTGGAGCTTTCCGTATTTTTCCAGAAAAAGGCGTCGGCAGGCTTTTTCGGCGGCGAGGGCTTTATTATGCAGAAACTGTCTGGCAAGGGTGTAGTGTTTGTGGAGTTTGATGGGTACATTAAGGAATATCAGCTTGCCGCAGGACAGTCGATTGTAGTGGATACCGGATATCTGGCGGCGATGGATGCCACCTGTTCACTTGAGATCCAGAAGGTGCCGGGTGTGAAAAATATGTTATTCGGCGGCGAGGGCGTATTTAATACGGTTGTAACAGGACCGGGAAGAGTATGGCTGCAGTCTATGCCGATTGGCCAGATGGCAGGATCGTTGATTCCGTATCTGCCGGCCGGGAAATAGAGCGGGAATCTTTTTAGAATGAAAAGCTGTGGGAAACGAAGCTTCTTTGCATTGTTTCCCACAGCTTTTGTAATAGGTAGGGCTGCTTTAGGTTGCTGGATCGGTTTCCACTCTTGTTAGAAGGCGGCTTTCGGAATGCATTGGCAAATATATGTTTTCAACAGCACCGATCCATTTGTAAGTATGCTCCTGGTTAAAGGGAAGTTCTACTTTCTGGGATAAATTGCAGGGGCTTTTTATCTGTGTTAATCCGTAACAGTGTTCTATTAAATAGTCGGCCGAGGCTTTGGATAGGTCAAAGTTGCTCAGATCTAAGCTTGTAAGGCTGCTGCAGCCTTCAAACATTTTCGCCATAGTGGTCACCTGGCTTGTATCAAAGCTGCTTAGATCCAGATCCGTTAAACTGCTGCAGCCATGGAACATAAGGTACATATCGGTTACCTGGCCTGTGTCAAAGCTGCTTAGGTTCAGATGCGTTAGACTTCTGCAATTATAAAACATTCCATACATAGTTGTTACCTGGCTTGTGTTAAAGCTGCTTAAGTCCAGAGTGGTTAATCCGGTGCAATCGACAAACATATACATCATGTCTGTTACTTTTTCCGTGTTAAAACGGCTCAGATCCAAGCTTGGCAAACTTTCGCAGCTGTCAAACATTCTGAGCATATCTGTAACCTGGCTGGTATCAAAATTTCTTATATCAAGCCGTGGCAAACTACTGCATCCGGCAAACATATGATGCATATCTGTTACATTTCCGGTGTCAAAGCTGCTTATATTTAAGCTGGAAAGAGAGGTGTTTTCCAAAAAC
>CANDKL010000146.1 GCA_947385255.1 uncultured Roseburia sp.
GGGATTGGGAGCAAGAGCTTCTAAACAGCTCCGCAGCGGTATTTAAGGCGGACGGAACCGCGCTTTAACGCGCCATCCATGGCGCGGAAAGCGCTTTGGCGGACGTCCTGTCCACCAATTCCTGAATGTGAATGGAGCTGTTAAGAAGCTCTAGCCCCAATCCCAAAGGCCATAAAGCCAGCCCCTAAAGCCCCAGCCTCTCCCCGGCTGCGGTATTCAACGCTTATCGTTGAGAAATGCTGCCTAAAGTCCAGCGTGACTGGCTACCCTTGGCCAGCCACCCTAAAGCACAGCGAGTCGTTTTCGGTCAGCCGCGCAACGGCTTTAGCGAATACGATCAAAACGTAGATTTTGGAAAAACGTAGTCAGATAGAGGGCAGAGGATGCGGACGGGGGCCTTGGAACGGGAGTTAGGCGTTCTTAAGTATCCCCGGAACCCCCAGCAATGCCCTGCCATGGATGGCAGGGCAAGGCACAACCGCGCCATGGACGGCGCATTTGTGCCGGTTGCGTCCGCACCAGACTCTCCCAAAGGGATACTTTAGAACGCCTTATCCCCGTTCCACCGCCCCCGACCGCATCCTCTGCCCTCTATCTGACGTATGCTTTTTATAGATCTAAATTTTACCTTTATTCACAAACCATATCTTAACCAAAACCGGAAAGTGAGGAGCACTATGTCATTGTTGAGTACGAAACAGATTATGGATTTAATCCCGCACCGCCACCCCTTCCTTCTGATAGATACAATCGAAGAGCTGGAACCGGGCGTAAGGGCGGTTGGGAAGAAATGCGTGAGCTATAACGAGCCGTTTTTTGCCGGGCATTTTCCAAACGAGCCTGTGATGCCGGGGGTTCTGATTATTGAGGCGATGGCGCAGGCCGGTGCGGCCGCGATTTTGAGCAAGCCGGAGAATCAGGGGAAGACGGCATATTTTGCGGGAATCAGTCAGGCGAAATTTAAGAAAAAGGTGGTTCCGGGCGATGTATTGACCCTAGAGCTTGAAATTATGAAAGAAAAGGGACCGATTGGAATCGGAAGAGGAACCGCGAAGGTAGACGGGAAGCTGGCAGCGTCTGCGGAACTGACATTTGCGATTGGAAGTGGAGAATAAAGAATGGCATCTTTGTTGAAAAGAAAAAAATTTATTACCGTAAAGGAAAACGAAAAAGAGGCGGCAGACGTGATCGTATGCCCTGCCTGCAAGAAGGAACTGGTGAAATCAGAGGTTGTAGCGAATAAATATGTCTGCTATGCATGCGGCAGTTATTTCCGCGTACGTACCGGAAACCGTATTAAAATGGTAGCGGATCCAAAGAGCTTTGCGCCCTGGTTTGATGAAATGGAATCTAAAAATCCGCTGCATTTTGGCGGCTATGAAGAGAAGATTGCAGCGGCACAGGAGAAGACCGGGCTGCATGAGGCGGTGACGGTCGGCGAGGCAAAAATTTATGGCGAGCCGGTCGTCCTTGGGATTTGTGACGCCAGGTTTTTGATGAGCAGCATGGGGCATGTGGTCGGTGAGAAAATTGCAGCGGCCGTAGAGCTTGCGACGAAGAAACGTCTGCCGGTCATTTTGTTCTGCTGCTCCGGCGGGGCCAGGATGCAGGAGGGGATTATTTCTCTGATGCAGATGGCAAAGACGTCCGCGGCTTTGAAAAGGCATTCCGACGCAGGGCTTTTGTATATCCCGGTCCTGACCGATCCGACGACCGGGGGCGTGACGGCAAGCTTTGCGATGCTGGGAGATATCATTCTGGCAGAGCCGGGCGCATTAATTGGATTTGCGGGGCCGCGCGTTATTGAGCAGACGATTGGGCAGAAGCTGCCCGAGGGCTTCCAGCGGGCGGAATTCCAGCTGGAGCACGGGTTTGTGGACGCGATTGTAGAACGGAAGGATTTAAAAAAGACGCTGTATAAAATTTTGAAGCTGCACAGGCAAAGGGACGGCTATGCGAATTTTGACAGTGAAGCGGAGCCGAAATTTGTGCCCAGCGAGCTGATGCGGGAACGCAGCGCAAAGAGCCGGCTGATGAGTGCCTGGGAAAAGGTAAAGGCCGTTCGCGACGTCAGGCGTCTGGCGTCGGTGGATTATATCAATGAGATTTTTGACGATTTTATGGAGCTGCACGGCGACCGGCTGTATCGGGACGATCCGGCGGTTGTCGGCGGGATTGCGGCCTTAGACGGACAGCCGGTTACGGTAATCGGCGTGCACAAGGGGCGCGATCTGAAGGACTGCATGCGGCACAATTACGGGATGCCGTCTCCGGAGGGCTATCGAAAGGCGCTGCGCCTGATGAAGGAGGCAGAGAAATTCAACCGGCCGGTTATCTGTTTTGTCAATACCTCCGGCGCGTTTTGCGGCATGGAAGCAGAGGAAGGCGGACAGGGCGAGGCGATTGCAAGGAATCTTTATGAAATGTCCGGACTTACCGTACCGGTGCTGTGCCTGATGATTGGCGAGGGAGGCAGCGGCGGCGCGCTTGCGCTAGCCGTCGGCAACGAGGTCTGGATGATGGAAAACGCGACGTATTCGATTCTTTCACCGGAGGGCTTTGCTTCGATTCTCTGGAAGGACGGGAAGCGGGCAAAGGAAGCGGCCGAGGTGATGAAGATTACGGCACAGGATTTGTACCATTTGAACGTGATTGAGAAAATCATACCGGAATACGGCGGAGCAGACTCGGACGCCCTGCATGATATATCTATGTTTATGAAATTTCATATGCGGAGGTTCCTGGAAAAATGCAGCACAATGGATCGGAAGGAGCTGGCAAAGGCGCGTTATGAACGGTTCCGGAGATTTTAAGCTGACAGCTTTTATAACGCGGGCTAGGATGCGTAAAGGAAGAAAAAGGCAGGCGTATGGGCCGGCAGCTTCTGTGGAAGGGTATGGAGGAGTAGAGGAAGGATGAAAACCAGAATATGTGGCACGGGAAGCGCGCTTCCCAAACGGGTGGTAAAAAATGAGGATTTGAGTAAAATCATGGATACCTCGGATGAGTGGATTCGGAGCCGTACAGGCATTGCGTCAAGGCATCTGGCAGTAGAGGAAACGCTGGCGGGCCTTGCCGCGAAAGCCGCGGCGCAGGCACTGGAGGAAGCGGAAATTGCAGCAGAGGATCTGGATATGATTCTGGCCGGAACGATTTCGGCGGATCGGCTTCTGCCGTGTGAGCTGCAGCGGGAGCTTGGCGCAGCAAAGGCAGTCGCGTTTGATATCAACGCCGCCTGCTCGGGATTTCTGTTTGCGCTGCAGACAGCCGATGCTTACATCCGAAGCGGACAGTACCGGAATATTCTGGTCGTTGGCGGGGAAATACTATCAAAGCTGATGGATTGGAACGACCGTTCCACCTGTGTACTGTTCGGCGACGGCGCAGGCGCGGCCGTCGTCCGCCCGGATGAGGCATACGGGATTTTAAGCAGCGTACAGGGTTCGGACGGCGCAAGGGGCGGCGTGCTTTCCTGCGGCGGCAGAAGGAACAACAATCCTTATGTCACGAACAGTACGGCGTTATCCTTCGTGACCATGGACGGGCAGGCAGTGTACAAATTTGCCGTGCGTACCGTGCCGAAGGCCATTACGGAGGCAGTGGAGCGGGCAGGGCTTACGGTGGAGGACATTGATTTGTTTGTGCTTCATCAGGCGAATATCCGTATCATCGAATCGGTTTCCAAACGGTTAAGAGTTTCGATGGAACGGTTTCCGACGAATCTTTCCGAGTGCGGAAATATTTCTGCCGGGAGCGTGCCGGTGCTGTTAGACGACGTCAATCGGCGCGGCCTTTTGAACAAGGGCGATAAGGTGGTGCTTGCCGGGTTCGGCGCGGGCTTAACCTGGGGAGCGTCGGTGCTGATCTGGTAGGATAGATATGGCAGATACATGGAGGGAACATGGACCAAAGAACGAAAGCCGGTACGGATGAGGTTTTAAACGAGCTGCTGGTCAAGCTTTTTAAAAATATTATGGAAATTGAAGAAAAGTGGCTGATTACTCCCGAATTTAAGGACATCAGCGTAAATGACATGCACGTTGTGGAAGCGATCGGGTTAAAGGAGCCGAAAAGCATGTCTACGGTGGCAAAGCTGATGTCCGTGACAACCGGAACCCTGACAAAGTCGATGGATGGGCTTTCGGATAAGGGATACGTGGTCAGGGAGCGCGGCAAAAAGGATAAGCGGGTCGTATTTGTTTCGCTGACGGAAAAGGGGCGTAAGGCTTACCGTCATCATGAAAAGTTCCACCGGAATATGATTGCACATATCAAGGGCGGGATCAATGAGCAGGAAACGACGGTGCTGATTTATACACTGGCGAAGCTGAACGATTATTTTAATGAAATTTATCAGAGGTGAGCGGAGGTAGTGGCCATCTGAATTGTTACAAGATGGCCGCTATTTTTGTAACAGTTCAATCTCTTTTTCCTAAAATGGCAGAAAATACCTTGACATGGATCGAATATCGGGCTATAGTATAGATAATCTATATATAGAGAATCTATACAAGAGGAGGAAAACAATGTCCGTTGACAAAACATTACTATCCGGAAGCACTGCAATGCTTCTATTAAAGCTGCTTTCCGAAAAAGACATGTACGGGTATGAGATGATTGAAGCCTTAAGGCAGCGTTCCCAGAATGTCTTCGAACTGAAAGCGGGAACACTCTATCCGCTTTTGCACCAGATGGAGGAAAAATCTTTCCTCACCGCCTACGAGGACGACTCCTCCGGCAAGGTGCGCAAGTATTACCGCATTACCCGGGAGGGGAAAAAGCTGCTGAATCAAAAGAAGGACGAATGGAAGGAATATTCCGACGCCGTCCTCCGGGTTTTGGCATGGGAGGTGTAGGGATGGAGGAATATTTAAAAACGCTGCTGGAACAAATCCGCTGCCGGAAGGCGCACCCTGCGATTGAGCGGGAGCTGCGCAGCCATATGGAAGAGCAGATATTGGCGAACCGGGCGGCGGGAATGGAAGAGGAGGAGGCAGTGCGCCGCGCCATACAGGATATGGGAGATCCCGTGGAGACGGGCGTTCGGCTGGATCGGGTACACAGGCCGGCGATGGCATGGGATGTGGTTGGTATCATGGCGTTTATTGCGCTGTTAAGTATTGCGCTGCACCTTGTAATCGGTATGGGTGCGGAGGAAATCAACTATCAGCCGCAGGGCCTTTATATCCGCCGGGCGGTCGGCCATACCGCCGTCGGATTTGCGGCAATGCTGCTGGTTTACCGGCTCGATTACAGCATTCTGGCCAAGCACGGAAGACAGTGCGCCGTGTTCTATCTGGCTTTTTTGACCCTTGGGGTTTTTGTGTTCAACGCACCGCTGCATGGGGCGGCCCTGTTTGTGTATTTTGGCGGCATGTCCTTTTCGGTTGTGTATGCCTTGCTGCTTTATGTGCCGTTCTATGGGGCGGTGCTGTACCGGTATCGTGGAAGCGGATGGGGCGGACTGATAAAATCCCTGCTGTTTCTGGTATATCCGGTCTGGCTGGCGTTTCGGATTCCATGCGTCAGCTTTGCCGTGCTTCTGCTGTTTATCCTGTCTGTGATGCTTTCGGCCGCCGTCTTTTGGGGATGGTACCGTATTCCGAAAAAGAGGGTGATAGCATGCTATTGGACGGTACTTGCCGTAATTCCTGCGGCAGGGCTTTTCATGGCAGTAAACGGCTTCGGGCTTTCCGAGTATCAGCGTGTCCGGATACTGGCGTTTTTGGACGACGGGATGCGCCAGTATAGCTATGTGACAAAGCTGCTTGTGGATTACTTTAGGGGTAGCCGCCTGTTTGGCAGCAGCAATGAGGCGGTGGCAGGCTTTTTGCCGGATTATAACAGCAATTATATCCTGGCCTTTTTATCCGTGTATTTTGGAATTGCGGCGGCATTTATGGTATGCATTCTGATTGGCGTACTCTCAGTGAAGGTCTTTCGGATTGCGCTTGGGCAGAAAAACCGCTTCGGGATGATGATGGGGCTTGGAAGCGGGCTGGCGCTGTGCGGCGTTACCGTGCTGAATGTTCTGGAGAATCTGGGGATTCTTCCGACAACCATGACATTTCTGCCGTTTTTTTCCTATACCGGGACGGGAACGATCGTGAGCTATATTCTGATGGGAGTTGTGCTGAGCGTGTACCGGTACAAAAGCATTCTGCCGGCTGAAATGGGGAAGCCGGAAGCAGTTTAAGGGCGGTCTGTTTTTTTTCGGAAATAAGTGTCCGTTTTTTATCCTCTCAAACGTTATATGATTGAAAGCACCAGAACAGATCCGGATCTGCGCTTATCTTTTCCAAAGGGAGAATGCTATGAAACTGTTACCGAAGATTGCCAGGGGCGATCGCAATGCCTTAGAGCAGCTCTATGCACAGCAGAAAACGAGAGTTTACCGTCTGGCTTTATCCATGACAAAGGATCCGTATCTGGCGGAGGACATGACGCAGGAAACCTTCCTGCGCGTGCAGGAGGCCGCCGGAACGTATCGGAACGATATCAGTGAAACGGCATGGGTGATTGCCATAGCCCGGAATTTGACCTACGATGCTCTGCGCAGGCAAAGCCGTGAAATTGTAAACGAAACGGCCGTTTCTTCCGGTATGCCGGTTCTGCCGGATACGAAGGAGCAGTCCGGATTTATGTTTCTGGATTTGATCCAAAAGCTGTCGCAGGCGGAACAGGAGCTGGTCTGCTTACGGATTCTGGCAGAGCTGTCCTGGCGGGAAATCGGCCGAATCACCGGGCAAAGCGCGGATGCGGGCCGTAAGCGCTATGCGCGTGCGTTAAAAAAGCTGCGCGGCGAGCTGTAGCTGCAGCAAAAGCAGCAGGGCAGCCAATTGCCAACGGAAACCTGAATACGAAGAGAGGATTGCATATGACGACATTTCATCAGTATAAGGATTGTAAAGATATGGAAAAAAAGCTGCAGCAGGCCGCAAAGCTTCTGCCGGAGCCGTCTCATCCGCTTGCCCTGTCGCCGGTTATGGAGGAACGGGGCAGGAGGAGGCTTTTTGGACGCATACCGGCGGTAAGGGCGGCTGTGATAGCCCTGGCGCTCTTAGCGATGGGAAGCACGGCGATATTTGCCGCAGGGCCGGCGCTCCAGTCCGCCCTTGCACGTTTTTTTTCGTCGGGAGTTACCGAGGAGCTTCCGATCGAGGCGCTGAATTCGGAAGAGCGTTCTGCCACAGAGGATGCCGCAAAGGCCTTGAATTTTGGGGAGCTGAGTGGAAATGCCGACCGGCAGACGGCAGGCAGCCTGACGCTGATACAGGACGTCACGCTGGACGCCCATATTACGGCGTCCTATGCCAGCAGCGCCGACTATCTGACCATAGAGGAAACGCCCTCCGGTACGCCGCTGTTTAGGACAACGGCGGCGGGCGGAAAAACGGCTTATTACAGCGTGGCAGACGGCAGGCTTAAGGAGATGGATTTAGAGCCGCAGAGCGTGACGGCAGCGGTGCAGCCGGGGACGCTGCCCGGCATTATGACCTATGGCGGAAGCAGCGAAGGGTATCGCGGCCTTACGCTGCCGCGTATGGAATTTGACGTGACCTGGCGGCAGTACGGGGCCGATATTCTGATTGACGAGGAAGAAGCCGGGGGACGTTTTGATATTGGGAGTACCTGCGGTGTGGATTTGGGAAATGATTATGACGGGCAGTTTTTTTACCGGGCATTTCCCGGAAGAGAGGATATAATACAGGTGTTGTTTCTTC
>CANDKL010000147.1 GCA_947385255.1 uncultured Roseburia sp.
TAGAAAAAGGCATAGAAAAAGGCATAGAAAAAGGCATAGAAAAAGGCATAGAAAAGGGCATAGAAAAAGGCATAGAAAAAGGCATAGAAAAAGAACGGCTCAACGCTATTGAGCGAATGATCCGGGCTGATTTGACAAAGGCTCAGATCATATCCTGCGGCTATACCGAAGAAGAGTTTGCGGAAGCGGAAAGTGTTTTATACGCACATGCATAGATCCAGAGGATATGAGCCAGGGGGAATGATCCGCCGGGGTTCACTGGCGTTAAGATAAAATAGGACGTTAAAAACATAAAGGAGAACAGAAAACATCATGAAAACAATTTTGATTACCGGAGCAGCAGGTTTTATAGGCTCAAGCCTGGCGAAAAGGATTTTATGCGGGGAACAGGATGTACGGGTAATCGGCGTGGATAGTTTGACAGACTATTATGACGTGAATTTAAAGGAAAGCCGCTTACAGGAGCTGAACAAGCTTGAGAATTTTACATTTATCCGGGGGAGTATTGCGGATAAGGTACTGGTACAGGAGCTGTTTTTGAACTATCAGCCCAATATTGTAGTGAACCTGGCGGCACAGGCCGGAGTCCGCTATTCCATTGACAATCCGGACGCTTATATTGAGTCCAACCTGATTGGGTTTTACAATATCCTGGAGGCCTGCCGCCACAGCTACGATGCAGCCAATGCGGATGCGGATGCAG
This sequence comes from uncultured Roseburia sp., assembly GCA_947385255.1. GTDB lineage: Bacteria > Bacillota > Clostridia > Lachnospirales > Lachnospiraceae > Roseburia_B. The sequence goes on from CANDKL010000147.1 coordinate 704, forward strand.
CATATCCGGGCGTGGAGCATCTGGTGTATGCTTCCTCATCCTCTGTCTACGGATCCAATGAAAAGGTTCCTTATTCTACGGAGGATCGCGTGGATAATCCCGTTTCCCTGTATGCGGCGACGAAGAAGTCAAATGAGCTGATGGCGCATGCCTACAGTAAGCTGTATGGCATACCAAGTACGGGCCTGCGCTTTTTTACGGTATACGGGCCGGCAGGAAGGCCGGATATGGCGTATTTTAAGTTTACCAATAAAATCGTAAAGGGGGAAAAGATACAGATTTATAATTATGGGGACATGAAGCGGGATTTCACATATATAGACGATATTGTGACCGGGGTGCGGAAGGTGATGGAGCGGCCGCCGGCTGAGAATGCGCAGGGCGTGCGTTATAAGGTGTATAATATTGGAAACCACAGGCCGGAGGATCTGCTTCACTTTGTAGAGGTATTGGAGCAGTGCCTGCTGGAGGAGGGGATTATTGAAAAAGCGGCGGAGAAGGAGTTTCTGCCGATGCAGCCGGGAGATGTGTATCAGACGTATGCGGATACCGAGGAGCTGGTCCGGGATTTTGGATTTTGTCCGGATACGGCGTTGGAGGATGGCCTGAGGCAGTTTGCAAGGTGGTATAAAGAGTATTATATGTGAGAGAAGGAAAATCTATCATGTTTGAGATCATAAAACAGGATATTTTAAATTACTTCTTTATGTATATCGGGCAGGGGAGCAGGCTGGCGGTCGCTGCCTTTTTCCTGTCGTTTCTGGTGTTGGGGTGCTATGCCAGAGTATATGGGGAGGGCCGTTTTTTTGGGTACAGAGTCTGGTTTAAAGCCTCTGTAATGGCTTTGCTGACGCTATATTTATATATTGTGATTGGAATTACGCTGCTTTCCAGAATTGGGAGCTTCAAGAGGCATGTCAATCTGCGGCTATTCAGCTCGTTTGACAGTACGCTGGTGGATCCGCGGTATGTTTATGAAAATCTGCTGCTGTTTGTACCGTTTGGGTTCTTGCTGTATTTACTGGCGGATTTGTTTCGGAATGCGTGGGTGATGTTTTTGACCGGATTTCTATGCAGCCTGGCGATTGAGGCGGTGCAGTATGTTACGGGGCTGGGATGTTTTATTTTAGACGATATTCTGACCAATATGGCCGGGATGATGGCGGCATATTTGGTGTGCAGGATATGTGATCGGAGGGGAGGCCCATACGACTAAAGCTGTTCTGCTTTACTGGCTGCTAACCGCGCAGCTGCAGGCTGAACAGTTACAAATAACCAATAAAAGAGGGAAAATAAAGGAGAACGCAGACAATGATGAAAATAGCAATTGCCGGCACGGGCTACGTAGGCCTTTCGAATGCCGTATTACTGGCGCAGCACAACGAGGTATGCGCCGTAGATATTGTCCCGGAAAAGGTGGATATGATTAACCGCAGGAAATCACCTATTATTGATAAGGAAATCGAAGAATATCTTACAAAAAGGGAATTGAACCTGACAGCAACAACAGACGCTGCAAGCGCCTATCAAGACGCGGATTACGTCATTATTGCGACGCCGACCAATTATGATCCGGTGCGGAATTATTTTAATACGTCCTCGGTGGAGGCGGTTATAGAGCTGGTGATGCAGGTGAATCCGGATGCGGTAATGGTGATTAAGTCTACGGTTCCGGTTGGCTATACCAGGTCTGTCCGGGAGCGGTATCAGACAAAGAACATTCTTTTTTCCCCGGAGTTTTTGAGGGAAGGACATGCACTGTATGACAATCTGTATCCCTCGCGGATCATTGTGGGGGCTCCGCTGGCGGACGCTCGTCTTTTAAAGGCGGCGCATACGTTTGCGGATTTGCTGCAGCAGGGGGCGGTGAAGCAGGAAATTCCGGTGCGGTTTATGGATTTGACGGAGGCGGAGTCGGTAAAGCTTTTTGCAAATACGTACCTGGCGCTGCGGGTGGCTTTTTTTAATGAGCTGGATACGTATGCGGAGATCCGCGGACTGAATACGAAGCAGATTATTGAGGGGATCGGACTTGACCCCAGGATTGGCGCCTATTACAATAACCCGTCGTTCGGATATGGCGGCTATTGCCTGCCGAAGGATACGAAGCAGCTTCTGGCGAATTATGAGGATGTGCCGAATAATATCATCGGGGCGATTGTGGACGCGAACCGTACGAGGAAGGATTTTATTGCGGACCGTATTTTGCAGAAGGCAGGGTTTGCGGAGGGGAAAAAATGTATTGTCGGGATTTTCAGGCTGACGATGAAGATGAATTCCGACAATTTCCGGCAGTCCTCCATACAGGGTGTGATGAAGCGGCTGAAGGCGAAGGGCGTGGAGGTCGTGGTGTATGAGCCGAGCTTAAAGGAGGAGCAGTTTTTTAATTCCAGGCTGATCCGGGATTTGGAGGAATTTAAGCAGATATCGGACGTCATTGTTGCGAACCGGAACAGCGCAGAGCTTTTGGATGTAGAGGAAAAGGTATATACGAGAGATTTGTATGCAAGGGATTAAGGGGCGTTTCGCCCCTTTTTTTGCGGTCAGAAAGGATGGGAATGAACTTTTTATTGTAAAACACAGAGCCTTTTGCTATACTATATACATATTTTTGGAAGATTTGTAAAAACTAAGTATACCAGGGTGAGCTATGGTTAAAAAGATAAATATATTAGATATATGTGTGGATAATTTTACGGTTAGAGAATCGCTGCTGCGTTTGGATACGTATATGAGCAGCACGGTTTTGAATATCATAGAAACGGTTACGATGGAGCAGCTGATTGCGGCCGGAGAGAATCCGGCGATTAAGGACTGTCTGGAGCAGGCAGATCTTTGTATTATCGGCGATCGGGAGATCCTTTCGGAGACGGGCAATGATACCGCGCAGCGTGTGCGCGAGGTGCGGAATCAGGATTTTTTACAGGAGCTTTTAAAGCGTGTGGTGCGAAGCCAGAAGCGCGTGTTTCTGCTGGCGATGACGGAGACGGAGATTGGGAGCATGCAGGAGGCGTTTGCGGAGCAGGCCTCTAAGTTTGCGGCAGTAGGAAGCTATGCGATAGAGGCCTGCAGCGGAGATATGGACGCGATTGTCAATGAAATCAATGGGGCGACGCCGGATGTGGTGATTTCCGCGCTGAATTCTCCGGTGGAGGAGGAGTTTGTGTTGTCCTATAAGGATAAAATAGACGCCGGTATCTGGTATGGAGCCGGGGCTGCCTGCTGCCAGAAGGGCAGGGCCAGAGTGGGCAGGACGATAAAAAAGCTGGTTTTAAAGGGCAGGCTGCATCATTTTGTATCCAGATATCAAAGTGAGGACAAAGGGTAGGAGCTGATATGGGAGTATTAGGCAGGAAGACGCTGTATGCGGAGCTTAGCCAGATTGTGCTTGGAACGGGCTGCATGGCATTAGGCATTCAGTGGTTTTACGATCCGTGCGGTTTTGTTACGGGTGGGTTTACCGGTATCGGGATTATTGTCCGGCAGATGACGGAGGGGATCGCGGAAGGCGGTATCCCTCTTTGGCTGACCAATCTGGTTTTGAATATACCGGTGTTTGCCGCGGCGTTTTTCGTAATGGGCAGGCAGTTTGTCGGAAAGACGGCTGCGGCGACGGTGCTGCTGTCCGGCTGGCTGTTTGTGATTCCGCCGTTCGATATGGCGCAGAAGGATCTGCTGCTGGCGTCCGTATTCGGCGGGGTGCTTTCCGGGACGGGCATGGGACTGGTGCTGCTGGCAAAGGCGACGACCGGTGGAACGGATCTTGCGGCGGTTCTGATGCATCGTAAGCTGCGGCACTATTCGGTTGTACAGATTTTGGAAGTGGTTGACGGGCTTATTGTACTGGCCGGTATGTTTGCGTTTGGCCCCCAAAGCGGTCTGTATGCCATGCTGGCTATTTTTGTCACCTCGAAGGTGTCCGACGCCCTGCTGGAGGGAATGAAGTATGCTAAGGCGGCGTATATCATTACGGATCGTTACGGGGAGGTGGCAGGAGCGCTGATGCAGAGGCTGAACCGCGGCGTGACAGGGCTTCAAGCGAAGGGAATGTATTCCGGTACGGAGAAATGCATGCTGTACTGCGTTGTTTCCAGAAAAGAGATTGTGACTCTAAAGGAAATCGTGGTCGAAATCGATCCGAACGCCTTTATCATTGTGTCGGATGCCAGGGAGGTTTTGGGGGAAGGATTCATAGAAAATGAGGCGGAATCATAAAATTTGGGGAAATGCATAAAAAAGAATAGCGTTTCCTCTTTCTTTTTTTACAGTTTTATTTTAAAATGGAGATTAGGAGAATACGAGAAGGAGAATTGGGATATGATTTCAAACCAGATATTGCAGAATACGATTGACGGCTTAAAGGGGATTACACGGATTGACTTATGTATTATAGATACAGAAGGGAAGGTTTTAGCGGCTACCTTTCAGGAGGCGGAGCGTTATGTGCAGGCGGCGGAGAATTTTGCCGATTCGCCGGCTGATTCGCAGGTGATGATGGGCTGCCAGTTTTTCAAGGTATTTGATGAACGCCAGCTCGAATATATTCTTCTTGCGAACGGGGACAATGATGATGTATACATGATTGGCAAAATCGCTGTATTCCAGATTCAGAATCTTCTGGTTGCGTACAAGGAACGCTTTGATAAAGATAATTTTATTAAGAACCTCCTGTTAGATAACCTGCTTCTGGTGGATATTTACAACCGCTCTAAGAAGCTGCATATTGATACAGAGGTGCGTCGGGTAGTCTATATCATCGAGGCGAACCGTGACAAGGAGGGCAATGATCTTGAGAAGGTTCGAGGTATTTACGGCGGCAAGTCCAAGAATTTTGTGACGGCCGTAGATGAAAAGGACATTATTGTTGTAAGAGAGCTGGCGGATAATGAGACCTATGAGGATTTGAACAAGACGGCGGAGGTGATTTTGGATTTGTTCCGCGGAGAGGCCAGGCAGGAGATCCATATCGCATACGGTACGATTGTAGGCGATATTAAGGAGGTATCGCGTTCCTATAAGGAGGCGCGCATGGCGCTTGACGTAGGCAAGATTTTCTTTAAGGAAAAGAACATTGTGGCGTATTCGACGCTCGGAATCGGTCGTCTGATTTACCAGCTGCCGATTCCGCTGTGCAAGATGTTCATCAAAGAAATTTTTGACAACAAATCTCCGGATGATTTTGACGAGGAGACGCTGACGACCATTTACAAGTTTTTTGAAAACAACCTGAATGTGTCGGAGACCTCGCGCCAGCTGTATATCCACAGGAATACGCTGGTATACCGTCTGGATAAGCTGCAGAAGAGCACAGACCTTGACCTGCGCGTATTTGAAGATGCCATTACTTTTAAAATTGCCCTGATGGTAGTAGAATACATGAAGTATATGGAGTCGTTGGACTATTGATTAGGAGGCATGCATGATAAAGCTCGAACACGTCAGCAAGGCGTATTCCGCCGGGATTCCGGCGTTAAATGATGTGAATTTGGAGATACGGGAGGGGGAGTTTGTATTTGTCGTGGGGGACAGCGGCTCGGGGAAGTCGACGTTGATTAAGCTTTTACTGAAGGAATTAGAGCCGACCGATGGTGTGATTACCATTAACGGCAGGAAGCTACATACCATCCGCCACCGGCAGATTCCGAAATTTCGGAGGAATCTGGGCGTGGTGTTTCAGGATTTCCGTCTGTTAAAGGATCGGAATGTATATGATAACGTAGCGTTTGCCCAGCGCGTCATCGGGGCGTCCGTCCGCGATTCCCGCAGGAGGGTGCCGCAGATGCTGTCCATGGTGGGGCTTGCGCCGAAGTACAAATCGTTTCCGAGGGAGCTCTCCGGCGGGGAGCAGCAGCGGGTGGCGATTGCCAGGGCGCTTGTGAACCGGCCGAAGATCCTGCTTGCGGATGAGCCCACCGGAAATCTGGATGCGAATAATGCATGGGAGATTATGAAGCTGTTAGAGGAGATTAACGAACGCGGAACGACCGTCATCGTCGTCACCCACAATATGGAAATTGTGAAGGTGATGGGAAAACGTGTCATTACAATCAAGAAAGGCGTCATCATTTCTGATGAAGACGGTGAGTACGATGGGGATTAGTACGATTGGATATACGTTAAAGCAGGGGATCAGCAACATCTGGCGGAACAAAATGTTTTCTCTGGCGTCTATTGCGACGATGTCGGCCTGCATTTTTCTGTTCGGCCTGTTTTTTGCCATTGTCACCAATTTCCAGTCAATGGTGAAGGAAGCGGAATCGGGCGTGGCGATTACCGTGTTTTTTGAGGAGGGCGCCACACAGGCGCAGATTGAGGAAATCGGCAATCAGATTAAGGGGCGTGTGGAGGTTTCCGAGTACAAATTTGTGTCGGCGGAGGAAGCCTGGACGGAATTTAAGGATGTATATTTTGAAGGCAGCGACGAGGCGGCGGCCGGATTTGGAGAGGACAATCCGCTGGTCAATTCCTCAAGCTATGCGATTTATTTAAACGACGTATCTATGCAGCAGGTGCTGGTCGATTATTTGAAGGGCTTAGACGGCGTGCGCGAGGTGCGCCATTCGGCTGCGGTAGCCAATACGCTGTCGGATTTTAACAGCCTGATCGGCTATATTTCGGTAGGTATTATCCTGATTTTGTTTTTGGTTGCGATCTTTTTAATCAGCAATACGGTTACGACCGGAATTGCGGTCCGCAGAGATGAAATCGGGATTATGAAGCTGATCGGTGCGACAGATGCGTTTGTACGTGCGCCGTTTATTGTGGAAGGGGTGCTGATTGGCCTGATCGGCGCGATTCTGCCGCTGGTGCTGCTGTATCTGATGTATAACCGGATTACGCAGTATATCGAAATGAAGTTCAGCTTTTTGAGCAGGCTGATTTCCTTTGTCCCGGCAAAGGGGGTATTCCACACCCTGGTACCGGTGGCATTGGTTCTTGGGGTGGGGATTGGTTTCAAGATCGGAAGAGCGTCGTGTAGGGAAAGAGTGTTCTCTACTGTGTA
>CANDKL010000148.1 GCA_947385255.1 uncultured Roseburia sp.
GAAAGAAAATAATTGAACCTGTCGGTTGTGAGAAGATCAACATATATAATCCCAATCGTACCGACTTAAACACGTACTTAATTTTTATCCTTATCTAGTTTCATTCTTAATCCAGATCGGTATACTCATTGTCGCCCTTACGAATTTGATTTATCAGGTTTATAAGGGAAAAAAGAAATAGCCGCCACCCTCTTTCGTTAAACTAGAGGGCATCTATCAGAAATTTCAAACATGCTCAAAAACGAAAGAGTGTGACAGAAAATGTCGATTATCGCGCAATTTTCGGGGCACATCTATTATTTGAAAAAGAGATATGTTAAAATGCGATTACTTGTATCGAATAAAAGATGTGCAACGGAGGGGTGAACCATGGAAGATAATAAGGGGATAGCAACATTTTTATTGTGTCTGGCCGTGTTGTGTCTGATAGCAATTATGGCATCTTTAGATTAAAAAGTAGAGTTCTGCTCCGGGCGTCGCTTTTGGAAAAACAATTTCCCCGCCCTGTGAAATGAAACAATCTATAAAATGAAAACAAAATATATAGAATTTCTTCTGGAAAACGATTTCCCCCCTTGTTAAACTGAAAAAGAACAAAATTTAGTTTAATTTATGAAAGAAAGGGAAGGAAAGAGCATGAAACAAAATCAAAGACACAGAAAGCAGCTTTGTTCACTTTTGCTGGCCTTTGCAATGGTATTTACCACCGCATTTGGCAGCATGTCCATTCCGGCTGCCGCGGCAGAGGGAGACGATGGATTCGTCGAGGCTGCAGTTCCCAACGGGGATTTTGAATCCGGCGAGGAGGCATGGGCTTTTACCGGGGATATTGACGGAGACGAGTATCACTGGAAGCTGATTCAGCAGACGTTTAACGGGCAGGAAAATCAGACGATGATTCTGGAGCTTTTGAGTAAGAAAAACGGGGGCCCGACGAAGGCGTATACGGTTTCACAGACGGTAAAGGATCTAAAGCCGGGGATTTACAAGGCTTCCGTGGAAGCTTCCGGCGGAAATGATCCGGGCACGCACACAACCACTTTTACGGCCGGCGGCAAATCTGTAAACGTGACGCCGGACAAATGGGGAAAATGGACCGTCTATACAACCGATACCTTTGAGGTTGGGGAGAGCGGAACCTGTGATATTGCAATTCAGAGTACGGTGACAGAGCAGTACCTGCATTTTGATAACATAAAGCTTTACCGCCAGGAGGACGCTTCTGAGAAGGAAGTGAAGGAGGTACCGGCGATCAGCAGAAAGATTTCCTCGGTCAGCGCGTTCAAAGCGCCGGAGCAGGTATCCGTGCTTTATACAGACGGAACCTCTGCAATGCTGGATGTGGTATGGGATGCAGAGCAGCTTGCAGCCGTTGCCGCGGCGAAAGCGGGCGATGTCGTGACGATTGGCGGAAAGGTAGCTGCAGGCGGGCAGGAATACGATGCCGTGATGACAATTGAGGTACTGGATCCTTCCGCTCTGGTACAGGCGGTATCGGAGGATGCGCTTGGCGCGGTTGATTTTGACAGCAACTGGCAGTTTTACCTGGCGACCCGGACGCCGGAAGCGGCAGAGGGCGGATTTGCAGCCGCGGGCGTTAAGGATGCGGGCAATTATACGACAGCCCAGATCATAGCGGAGGATTTTGACGACGCCGGATGGCGTACGTTAGACGTACCGCATGATTTCAGTATTGAAGGGGAAAAGGTATCTGCTTCCCAGAATTCCCAGGCGTACCTGCAGGGCGGCCTTGGCTATTACAGGAAGAAATTTACGGTTCCGGCAGCATTTCAGGGCGGCAGGACGATCTCTCTGGATTTTGAGGGCGTATACCAGAACAGCGTGGTATACTTAAACGGAGAAGAGGTTGGCAGCTATCCGAGCGGCTACACAGGATTTGCGCTGGATATTACAGACAAGCTGAAATACGGAGAAGAAAACGTTTTGGTTGTAAAGGTGCAGAATATGTCGCCGTCCGGACGCTGGTATACAGGAAGCGGCATTATCCGTCCGGTACATCTTGTTATCGACAATCTGGCACATTTTAATCGAAACGGCATTACCTTAAGTACACCGACCTTAGAGGAGGATTATACCTCTGAGCAGGCGGGTTATCTGAATGTCGCTGCAAACGGCTATTCGGATGATACCAATTCCGATGTTTATATGGAGGTCAGCATCATTGATGCAGAGGGAAAAGAGGTCGTTAAGAAGAGTACGGAAAAGATGTCGATCAATCCGTCTACGGCTTTTAGCCTCACCTTATCCGGAAATGACGCCATTAAGGTACCGGGTGTGAACCTTTGGTATCCGTGGAATATCGGCGATCCATACCTGTATACGGTAAAGGTGGATCTGTATGCAGAGAGAAACGGGAGCGCGGACGGCTTCCAGTTAATTGACAGTGAGGAGACCGAATACGGCTTCCGCTGGGCAGAGGTCAAGGAGACAACGAGTGATCCGGCGAGCGGCGGACTGTATATAAACGGTACCTATACCAAGGTACAGGGCGTGGATCTGCATCACGACTCCGGCGCGCTGGGCGCGGCAAGCTATACGGACGCATATGCCCGTGAGTTTGACAAGCTGATGCAAATGGGCGTCAATGCGTACCGTACCTCCCACTGTCCGCCGAGTAAGCAGGCCATCGAGGTCTGCAGACGCAAGGGAATCCTTGTTGTAGAGGAGGCCTATGACGGATGGGGCAGGCCAAAGGCAACCCACGATTTCGGCAATTTCTTCTTTATGGAGCTTCCGGAGGGCTGGGCAGGGCTCAAGCCAAACGGCTATCTTACCATGCCGGAATCCGCAACAAAATACGAGGGGGCAAAATACCTCTGGAGCGACTGGGTTATCCAGGAAATGGTAAACCGCGACAAGAACGAGCCGTCCATTATCGCATGGTCCATCGGCAACGAGGTCCGCGGCGTAGGCACACAACCGGGCTGGTATGACCCGGCGCAGTATGACGAGCTGGGCGTTAGCCCGGGCGGCATGAACGAATATACAGAGGCAGTCCGCTTAAAGCACGATATTCAGGCAGTCGACGGCACACGTTACGTGCTGATGGGCGGCGATCAGGAAAGAAGCGTACCGGGCGTCGGTGCAACCTGGGGCTTAGTCAACCAGGTACTGGACGGCTATGGCCTAAACTATAACACAGCCGCATCGGTAGACGGATTAATGAACCGTTTTGGCATCGGCGAGGGGCTTTTAGAGAAGGGCACAAAGACCTTCTTCTTTGAATCGGAGTCTTCCTCACAGACCTCCTCCAGAGGTGTATACTTGGATCCGCAGTTTACAAATACCGGTATCAACCAGACGCCGGGACGCAGGGGCGGTTCCAACTACGACAACGATTTTGCCTCCTGGACGATGTCCAACGAATACGGCTTAAAGAAGGACCGTGACCGCAAGAGCTTTATCGGCCAGTTTATCTGGTCCGGCTTCGATTATTTAGGAGAGCCGACTCCGTACAACGTATATCCGGTAGGGGTATCCTCCTTCGGTACGATAGATACGGCAGGCTTCCCGAAGGATTCCTTCTATCTCTATCAGAGCCAGTGGATAGACAAGGATATGGTGCATCTGCTGCCGGGCAACTGGGATCAGTGGCATGAAGGCGAAGAGGTAGAGGTATGGGTCAACAGCAACGTGCATACCGCGGAGCTGTTCTTAAACGGGAAATCCCTCGGCACGAAGAGCTTCGACGAAAAAGAGACGGCATACGGTAAAAAATACTATGAAACCTCTGAAAAAACCGCAGACGACAAGACCTGGGGCGACAATACGAACCCGGGCGGCTACACCAGCAAGGGCGCAAAATTAGACGAGGGCGAATTAAATTCCGGCAGGCTGCACTTAACCTGGAAGGTACCGTACGAGGCGGGAACCTTAGAGGTAAGGGCATATGACAAGGACGGAAAAACTGTTGCTACAGACAGCGTCATCACCTCGGAGGCTGCCTACACCATTCAGGCAGAGGCGGATAAGACCGTCCTTGCGGCAGACGGAAGCAGTCTGTCCTACATCGAATGTACGATTGTGGACGAAAAGGGCAATATGGTGCCGAATGCAGGCAACCTGGTAAAATTTGACGTAGAGGGCGATGCGGTTTCCATCTTTGGCGTAGACAACGGCCAGCAGGAAAGCACAGAGCTATACAAATACGGCAGCGTAGAGAGCAGCGCACACTCGGAACGGAGCGCATACAACGGAAAGGTTCTGGTGATCCTAAAGTCCGGCAAGACGGCAGGGGACGCCGTACTGACCATTTCCTCCGACGGATTAAAGCCGGTACAGACGGTGGTCCGGGTAACGGCAGACGGCACGGGCGAAGCGCCGGCAGCGCCGGCTGTAACGGGAACGGAGGTATCCGTAGATCCGGTTGCGGTTACGGTTCCGGCCGGCATGGAGGTTATACTTCCGTCCGCCGTAAAGGTAAACTACGAAAGCAATGCAGGGGCATACAGTGTTATGCGTGCCGTAGCCTGGGGTGAGCTGACAGACGGCAGGGCAGAGGGCACGGTAGCAGGCTGCAGCTTAAAGGCCGCCGCGACGGTGACAGAGTCGGCCGACGCCCAGACAGAGACAGAGCTTGCAACAAACAAAGCCACAGCAAACGCATCCTTCACCGGTTCGACAAACAACTATCCGGAAAAGATGGTAGACGGCGATCCGGCGACCAGCTGGTCCAATGCCTACAGCAGAGGCGCATCGGTCCTGCTTCCGGCCAACAGCGCATCCAGAAAATCCGAATACGTGGAATTCTGCTGGGATGCCTCCCAGGTGTTAAACCAGACAGAGCTGACCTTCTCCGGAAGCAGGGGAACAGCCATTCCGTCCGTATTTGAGGTACAGTACTGGAACGGCGCAGGCTGGACAAAGGTATCCGATCAGAAGAAGGCTGTAGTGGGACAGACAGCCAAGCTGCAGTTTACACCGGTTTACACAGATAAGATACGGGTATACATGGAAAATGCAACGCCGTTTACCGACAGCGGCAATATGGAAATCACAGAGGTATCTGTGAAATTAAGCAAAGAGGAATTTGGCGCACAGGTTATCCTGAACGCGAATGACGTCATCCAGGGGGCTGTGCAGAAGGTGGCCGTACAGCTTGGAAGCCTGCCGGCTGATTCCTTAATCACGGAGCTTCGCTTTACTGTAAGCTATGACACAGCCGCATTTGAAAATCTAAACGTGGCATTAAAGGACGGCGTGGCAGGCGTCCTGACAGCCGGAGAAAACAACAGCTACACCTATACCAGCGAAAGCGGCATTCCGGCCGATTTAACGGAATTCGCAGAGCTTACCCTTGACGTTAAGGCAGATGCAGCAGCCGGGGATTACACCGTTGCCCTGACCGATGTCACGGCAGTCAATGCAGCCGCAGAGGCAGTCGCCGTCAACGCATTTGCAGCCTCCTTTGCCGTAAAGGAACGCCCGAACATCGGCGAGGTGACGTATCTTTCGGATTTGGAGTGGGTAAGCGCAGTTTCCGGATGGGATGAGGTCAGGAAGGATCTGCACTGCAACGGAAGCAGCTCAGGGCCGATAGCGCTTCGCGTAAACGGGGAAAAGACAACGTTTGAAAAGGGTCTTGGCGCCAACGCAGATTCCGAAATCATTTATGATTTGAGTGTCTTCGGACAGGTATTAAATCCGGATCAGAACCTGTTTTTCCGCTCCTATGTAGGCGTCGATTACTTTAAGACAGACAAGAACCAGAACGGCGACGGCATGCGCTTTATCGTATATGGCACAAAGGACGGGGAGGAGCAGGAGCTGTATCGGTCCGAGCGGCTGGATACCAAGAGCGAGGCAGAATCTATTAACGTTTGCGTAACCGGCGTGACACAGCTCCGCCTGTTTATGGATAAGATTGGCACAAACAGCCACGACAACGGCGACTGGGCCGACGCGAAGCTGGTGATTTCAAACGAAGCGGACAAGAGCGCGTTAAAGACGGCGCTTGACGCGGCAAAGGAATTAAAGGAAACCGACTACACTGCAGAAACCTTTATCCTCCTTTCAGCGGCAATTACAACGGCAGAAGCCGTTTATCAGGATGCGGATGCCACACAGACGCAGGTCAATACACAGGTGGAAAGCCTGGCAAAGGCCGTTGCGGGATTAAAGGTTCCGGGCGCGGCAGAATACTGGGCGCTTGCGGCGCAGCTGCAGCAGAAGGAACAGGATATCTCCGATTTGCAGACACAGCTTACCGCAAAGGAAGCGGAGCTGGGCGCAGAGAAGGAAACGGTACAGACGCTTACCGCACAGCTGGCAGACGCAGAAGCGGAGACAGAACGCTTAACCGCAAGCCTGGCAGAAGCAAACGAGAAAATCAAAGAGCTTTTAGAAAACGGCGGCTCCTCCGAGGAGGTAACGCACTGGAAAAACCGTGCAGAGGCACTCGAAACACAGCTGAGCGCGGCACAGGAGGATGTGACACAGCTCACTACAGAGCTTTCCGCGTCCCAGAACCGTGTGACAGCGCTGACCTCCGAAAATGAGATCCTAAAGGATCAGGCGGAAAGCGCACAGAAGGATATCGAAAGCCTTAATCAGAGGCTTAGTGCAGCCAGCACAAGCATCGAAAGCCTCAACCAGACGCTTACGGATGTCAGAAAAGAGGTACAGACGCTGACAGACAGCCTGCGGACGGCAAACAACCGGGTTCAGGAATTAGAAGCCGACGGGACGGCAAAGGAAAATGAAATCACTCTTTGGAAAAATCAGGTAACCGCATTAGAAGGCCAGCTTGCGACGGCAAATGCCGGTATCACCGGGCTGACCGCAAAGATTGCCGAAATGCAGAAGGCCATTGACGACGCAAGAGAGGAAGCCGACCGTCGGGTAGCCGAAGCAGAAGAGGAGGCAAGACGGCAGAGGGCGGAGGCCGAGAGGCAGAAGGCCGAAGCAGAACGGTTAAAGGCAGAAGCCGAGAGGCAGAAGGCCGAGGCCGAAGCGGCGCTGAACAAAGCGCTTGCCGAAGCAGCCCAGGCGAAGGCAGAGCTTGAGAATGCGAAATCCCAGCTGCAGGCAGGCGCACTTGCAGCCGGGGATATGGCAGAGGCAGGAAATGTAATATACCGTGTGACAAATGCCGCAAAGAAAGAGGCAGCGGCATACGGCGTTACCAAAAATAACGTGAAAACCATTACGATAGCGGATACCGTAGAGGTGGGCGGCGTTACCTGCAAGGTTACATCCGTTTCCGCAAACGCCTTTAGCCTGCTTGCAAAGCTCCAGCGGGTAACCATTGGAAAAAATGTTGCAGTGATTGGCAAAAAGGCATTCTACGGATCGAAGAAGCTTAAGCAGATTCAGATAAAAGCAGCCGGGCTGCAGGGCGTGGGCAAAAATGCATTTAAGGGCATTCATGCAAAAGCGACCGTTAAGGTACCGAAGGCAAAGAAGGCGGCTTATACAAAGCTGCTTAAGGGCAAAGGACTTAAGAAGACGGTGAAAATAAAGTAATCGGCTGTAAGACTGACAGAACCCCGCAGGTGAGATAGATGGCCTGCGGGGTATTTATTGATTTTTCTGAATTCCTGGGAGTGTAAAATAAAGTGTGTAAGTTAGAAATAAAACAAATCTAACTGCACAC
>CANDKL010000149.1 GCA_947385255.1 uncultured Roseburia sp.
TAATAAGTAACGCTTTTCTTTACTGTATTCCCTATATCTCTAATACTTTTCAAAGATATTTTTGCCCATTTTTAAATACCTGTCTGGTCGGTCATACTGCAAATGCCCCTGTACCACTTTTGCATGATTCAGGATCTGTATAAAAGCCTTGTCCTGATTTTTCAACGCCTTTTTCTATCCGCTTTTGGTCAGAAACAGCCTCATTCTGTTACCTTTATCGCCTATTAACGCTTCACCTAAAAGCACCTCAATTTTTACATGTCATCCAGCGCAATGCGCAGGGTGGCCCCTGCCAGGATATCCTTCAGGGAGGGCTTCTATTTCCCCTGCCAGACTGCCTGTGGATAAGCGGACATCCCTTTTTTCATGTAAAAAAACTTCTCCATGAATAATTTCCAGAAAACAAAGTCATAAATAAAAGTAAAACCAAAGCAGAAAGGAAGCAGACACTCATTATGGAAATGACATTGAGATGGTACGGTTCACAATTCGATACGGTCACATTAAAGCAGATCCGCCAAATCCCCGGTGTAACAGGCATCATCACCACGCTGTATGATACGGCGCCCGGCGAGGTGTGGAACCGTGAGAAAATCCGTGCATTAAAAGAGGAGGTAGAGGAAGCCGGGCTTCATATAGCAGGGATTGAGAGCGTCAATATCCACGATGCAATCAAAACCGGCGCACCCGAACGGGACAAGTATATTGCAAACTATATAGAAACACTGGAAAATCTCGGAAAAGAGGATGTGCATCTGGTATGCTATAACTTTATGCCGGTATTCGATTGGACGAGAACGGAGCTGGCAAGGGTACGTCCGGACGGCTCAACGGTGCTTGCTTATACGCAAAAAGCTGTGGACGCGCTTGATCCGGAGAAAATGTTTGAATCCATAGCCGGTGATATGAACGGTACGGTTATGCCCGGTTGGGAGCCGGAACGGATGGCCCGTGTGAAGGAATTATTTACCCTGTATCAAAATATAGACGATGAAAGGCTGTTTGCCCATTTAAAATATTTTCTGGAGCAAATTATGCCGGTCTGCGACAAATACAATATCAATATGGCGATTCATCCCGACGACCCGGCATGGAGCGTGTTCGGGCTGCCGCGTATTATCATCAATAAAAAGAACATCCTCCGTCTGATGAACATGGTGGACAATCCGCACAATGGCGTTACATTCTGTTCCGGTTCTTATGGCACCAATCGGGAAAATGATTTGCCGGATATGATCCGTTCTTTAAAAGGAAGAATCCATTTTGCCCATGTGCGCAATCTGAAATTTCATTCGTCCGACAATTTTGAGGAAGCCGCCCACCTGTCCTCCGACGGGGATTTTGACATGTATGAAATTATGAAGGCGCTTTATGAGATTGGATTTGACGGGCCGATCCGTCCCGACCACGGGCGTATGATCTGGGATGAGTCGGCGATGCCGGGCTACGGCCTTTACGACCGCGCACTGGGAGCCGCTTATCTGAACGGACTGTGGGAAGCAATCCAAAAAAACGGGAAAAAAGGAGAAATTCATGGAGCTGAATGAAAAAGGAATAAAGGACAGGCAGCAGTGGACGGCAGCAGGCTACCGCCTGCCGGGATTTGACAGAAGAGCTGTAAGGGAGGCTACCAGGGAGCGGCCGTTTTGGATTCACTTTGGGGCGGGAAATCTGTTCCGTGCCTTTCAGGCAAATGCGGTGCAAAAGCTGTTAAACCAGGGACGGCTGGATCGGGGGCTTATCGTAGCGGAGGGATATGATTATGAGATCATAGAAAAGATGAATCATCCGCATGATGATTTATCTATTCTCGTGACCTTAAAATCAGACGGAAGCGTTGAAAAAACAGTTGTAGGAAGCGTTGTCGAATCTCTGGCATTGGATGCGCAGAATAAAAAGGGTTTTAACAGGTTAAAGAAAATTTTCTGCAGTGATTCCCTGCAGATGGCTTCCTTTACCATTACGGAAAAGGGCTACAGTCTGGTCAATGCAAAGGGAGAATGGTTAAAGGATGTAAAGGAGGATTTTCAAAACGGGCCGGATGCTCCGGCAAGCTATATCGGAAAGATAACGTCCCTTTTGTACGCTCGCTATAAAAGCGGCGCGAAGCCGGTTGCAATGGTCAGCATGGATAACTGCTCGCATAACGGAGAACGGCTATCTGCGGCTGTGCTGGCATTCGCCAAGAGCTGGATGAAAAATAAAAAAGCGGATATCGGTTTTACAGGATATGTCAACTGCAGGGAAAAGGTGTCTTTTCCATGGACGATGATTGATAAAATTACGCCGCGCCCGGATGCTTCTATCGAAGAAATTTTAAAAAAGGACGGCGTCTGCGGTATAGGACCGGTTGTGACCTCCAAAAATACCTATGCCGCGCCGTTTGTCAATGCAGAGGAATGCGAGTATCTGGTAATTGAAGATGCGTTTCCAAACGGAAGGGAGCGGCTGGAGGAATGCGGATTTTTGTTTGCATCGGCGGAAACGGTAGATAAGGTGGAAAAAATGAAGGTCTGCACCTGTTTGAACCCTCTGCACACGGCGCTTGCCGTGTTCGGCTGCCTGCTGGGCTACACGTTGATTTCAGAGGAGATGAAGGACAGGGATCTCATAAAGCTTTTGGAAGGGATTGGCTATCGGGAAGGGCTGCCGGTGGTGGTGAATCCCGGAATCCTCGATCCGAGGGAATTTATAGACACCGTGCTTAAGGTGCGCTTCCCCAATCCGTTCATGCCGGATACGCCGCAGCGGATTGCCACCGATACATCGCAAAAGCTAGCTGTTCGTTTTGGGGAGACTATCAGGGCGTATGAGAAATTGGAGAAGGGAAAAGCCGCGGAGCTTACCTTTCTTCCATTTGTATTTGCAGGGTGGCTTCGGTATCTGATGGGAGTGGATGATGAAGGGAATCCGTTTGAGTTAAGCCCCGATCCTATGCTGGATACGGTCCGTCCTTATGTAGCGGATATCAGACTTGGGGAAGCAGTGGATACAAAGCGCCTTGCACCTGTGCTGTGCGACGAGAAGATTTTTGGCGTGGATTTATATGAGGTTGGCTTAGAGGAGAAGGTACGCTGCTATTTTGCAGAAATGTGCGCCGGAACGCATGCGGTAAGGAAGGCCCTGCAAAAATTGTAGAAAAAATAAAACAGGGAATTTCAAGCTTAAACGATTTTGAAAGAAATATCAGAAGCATCAGTAAAAACACCCGGGCAGGGAATGTACCGGGTGTTTTTGTGTGGAATATTTATATGAAAAGGAAATGAAAAGGTACCGCAATAAATCGAATGCTGTAGTTTTTCGTGGATTATCCAAATCTGCGAAATATCTCCTGAAAATGCAGCAGCTACGGGTTTTTGGGCTGATCCTGACCCCTGTACTGACCATAAATAGAAAAAAGAGAATCCAGATGGCCTCGCTTGGTGCTGACGGAGGGATGCACGTAGCGGTTGAGCGTAATTTTTACATCAGAATGCCCCAGTACCTCGCTGATGCTTTTTACATCTGCTCCATTGTCAATACAATTTGTTGCGAAGGTATGGCGCAGTATATGAAAATTGGTATCCTTAAGGCCCGCCTGCTTTAAATAGGATTTGAACTTATTCTGATAGGTTCTCGGCTCCATGGGCTTTTCCCCGTTTAACAGATAGGGATCCGGGCTTTGATAACAGCGTAAAAGCTCAGCCAGCTCCGTAGAAAGCGGTATTTCCCGTTTGGAGCATTCGGTCTTTGGCATACCCTCTACCAGCTTTGTTTTTCCGCTGTTTTCTGAGATCGGCATACGCTGAACGGTACGGTTTACATAAAGGATGTTTAGCTCCATATCAATGTCCTCCCACCTTAACGCACAGATTTCACCCAGGCGTAATCCGGTAGAAAGACACAGAAGTATTCCGAATTTATAGATGTCCATATCCTGATATAAAAAACGGATGAGCCTGGCCTGATCCGTGAGATTTAAAGTCTGTACCGACTCTTTTTTCTTTCCGAAGCCTTTTCTTTGCACAGTGATCGTTTGGATGCCATAATTGATTTTCCCGTATTCCAGGATCTGGTTCAGTACGCAGTAAATGCTTTTCTTTGTGCTGTCCGACAGCTCTGTATCAATCTGTCCGCTGATTTTGTCGGTATTGATTTGCTCCACTGGTAAATTTCCCAGCTGGCCGCACAGATACGTGTGGTAAATCACGCTGTATTTTACATACGTAGACTGTTTGCGGGTGCTTTTGATTTGGTTTAACCATTCCTTTGCAATTGCATCAAAGAGAATATCCTTTTGCTCCCTTGTATTGGAGGCTTCGTCTTGAAATGCACCTATTTTAGCTGAAATAAGCTTTTCCTTTACCTCTGCATACGATTTGGCATATACGGAACGGCAGCGGCTTATTCCGTTCATCCTTACGATATATCTGCCCTCCCATCTTCCGTCGCTTCGCTTTCTGATATTTTCTCCTCGTCTTGCCATAGTTTCCTCCTTACCATTTAATTGACCCTTAATTTTTCTTTTGTAACGAATTCCCGGCCCGTTTTTGCGGAATCCAAAAATTTCATCCTGCTAATTTGTCGAAAATCATTGACAAACCTGGATGCTGAATATATAATATATATTACTTTTGCAGAGTCGTTCCTAGTTTGAGCGATTTTGACGTGAATATACTTCGCAGATTTGGATAATCCACGAATTTTTGACTGATTTATACCCTCGCAGATTTGGATAATCTACGAAATTTCAAATGAAGCTGATGGATCAGTAACGGTGAATCTATGGGTATGGAATTATTTTTACATAATCAAATTGCATATGAATCAGCGCTTAAGCTGATGGAAACATCCCGTAAGGCGGCTGTCATTCATCCTACCGGTACGGGAAAGTCTTTTATTGCCTTTAAGCTGGCGGAGGATTTTCCCCAAAGCCGGATTTGCTGGCTTGCGCCCAGCGAGTACATTTATCAGACACAGCTTGAAAATCTGAGGCAGGCGCAGCATGAAGGGGAAGAGATAAAGACGGATTCTATCTGTTTTCTGACCTATGCAAGGCTGATGAAGGAGGATGCAGCTGGGATATCCGCTTTAAGGCCGGACTATATCATTTTGGATGAATTTCACAGATGCGGCGCCGCAGAGTGGGGCAAGGGCGTTTTGCGCCTTCTTTCAGAGTATCCCAAAGCCCGGATTTTAGGCCTGTCTGCCACCAATATCCGTTATCTGGACAATCAGAGAAATATGGCAGAAGAGCTGTTTGACGGATGTATTGCTTCTGAGATGACGCTGGGAGAGGCTATCGTAAAAAACATTCTTCCGGCGCCGACCTACGTTATGTCTGTTTATTCCTATCAGGAGGAGTTGAAAAAGTGGGAAAAAAGAGTGTCCTCTGTGGAAAATGCAGGGCTTCGCACGGCCAATGACGAAATCCTGCAGAAGCTGAGAAGGGCCGTCGAGAATGCTGACGGGCTGGATCGGGTATTTGCACGCCATATGAAGGAGGCCTACGGAAAATACATAGTGTTTTGTTCCGGAAAAGAGCAAATGGAGGAAATGAAATCGCATGCAGGCGATTGGTTTTCCCTGGTAGACAAATGCCCGCATATTTATACGATTTACTATGACAGCACATCTTCCCGGAAGGAATTTGCGGCATTCAAGGAAGATAAAAGCAATCATTTAAAGCTTTTGTACTGCATCGACATGTTAAACGAGGGCGTACATGTAGATGATATTGACGGCGTCATCCTGCTGCGCCCAACGGTATCGCCAATTTTATACTTACAGCAGATTGGCCGTGCGCTTTCTGCCGGGAAGAGCAAACAGCCTGTTATATTTGACATTGTCAATAATTTCGACAGCCTTGGATGTATTGATTCTTTGACAGAGGAAATGGACGAGGCTTTTCGATCCCTTTACGGAAAAAGGGAACAGGCAGAGGGCTTTTCGGAACCATTTCAGATTATAGATGAGGTAAAGAACTGCAGGCAGCTGTTCTGGCAGCTGAAAAAGAACCTTACCGCTTCCTGGGATATTTATTATGCGGCGGCGTCCAGTTACCGCAGTACCTATGGCAGTTTAAAGGTACCAAAAGCATTTACAACAAAAAACGGCCTGACGCTTGGCTCCTGGATTCAGACACAGCGGCGCATCAAAGCCGGGAAGATAGGAGGAAGGCTGACAGAGGAACAGATAAAAAGATTAGATACCTTAGGTATGATATGGGATTTTCCGGCAAAGGAGAGCTGGGAAAAGGGATATCAGGCCTTGTCTGTGTATTATCAGAAATACGGCAATACAGACGTAAAAGCAGACTACGTCACAGAGGACGGCTATAAGCTCGGAAAGTGGGTCAGCAATCTGCGCCAGCAGAAAAAGCACGGGGAGCTTTCACCGGAACGGATCCAAAGCCTGGATGCACTGGAAATGATTTGGGACAAAAACGCTTATTTGTGGAACAGGAATTACCAGGCAGCCAGGCAGTATTATGAGGAAAACAAGCATTTGAAGGTACCGGCCTCCTACTGCACACAGGACGGTATCCGCCTGGGAAACTGGATACAGAATTTAAAGCAGATTTACGCGGGCAAGAAGAAAACAGCAGCTGCATTAAGTGAAGAGCAGATACGGCAGCTCGACGCAATCGGCATGCAATGGGAGAAAAAAACGTATCGAAGAACGAACGCAAAGGTCAGGGGCAGCGCTGCGTCTGCTTCATTAATCTTGTGAAAGGAATGGATGAAAAATGAGTCAGGAATATGTGGGTACCGCAGTCAGTCCGGAAAATCTGGAGCGGATCACCGTCCGGAGAAGGTCTTTATTTCAGTTTACATATGCGTTTGGAAAACGTACCTTCGATTTGGTTGGAAGCCTGATTGCAATGGTTGTGCTGGCGCCTCTGTTTTTACTGTTAGCCGTTATTGTGTATGCCTCTGATCCGGGAACCGTCATTTATGGCCATGAGCGGCTGGGAAAGGACGGCAGGAAAATTAAAATATGGAAATTCCGCAGCATGTATCAGAATTCCGATGAAATTTTTGAAAATTTTACAAAAGAGCAGAAGGAAGAGTTTTACCGGGATTTTAAGCTGAATCACGATCCCAGAATAACGCCGATTGGAAATTTCCTGCGCAGGAGCAGCTTAGACGAGCTGCCGCAGCTGTTTAATATTTTCTGTGGGGACTTGAGCTTTGTAGGCCCCCGCCCTGTCGTCGAAGAGGAGCTGAAAAAGTACGGCGCAGATGCAAAGAAATTTTTAAGCGTAAAGCCGGGGCTGACCGGGTACTGGCAGGCAAACGGCAGAAATCAAATCGGGTATGAGAACGGCAGGAAAGAAATGGAGCTTTATTATGTGGAAAACCAGTGTACCCTGCTGGATATGAAAATACTGGTAAAAACAGTCGGTACCGTCATCCAGGGAAAAGGAGCGCAGTAATGGAGGACAATCATCCCATACGCATCCTGCAGGTGTTAAATCATATGAATTACGGCGGAATTGAAGCCATTGTGCTGAATTATTACCGCCATATGGACAGAAGCAGAGTGCAGTTCGATTTTGCGGTATCGGAGGATTCCGGGCTGCCGCAGAGGGAAGAGAAGATCGGAAG
>CANDKL010000150.1 GCA_947385255.1 uncultured Roseburia sp.
CCTTAACAGGCAGCCTCCAGCAAAAATGCCACATAGGTCCTTAATATACCCAAATCCGACTGGCCAAGCAGCAGCGTTACCGCGCCGATGACCGCCAGTGCGCCCACAATACCGATAATAAGCTCGCCTCCCTGGCTAACTGCTTCCTCCATCCGGCCACCTCCTTTTTTCCTAAAATGCCGTAAAGGCTCCTAAAACAACTGCCATCATGCCCAGAACCGCGACGGCAAGCAGGACATATAAAATGGCTTCTCCATAATCCTCAAACAATCCGTTTTCCATCGAATACCTCCCTATCTTGCAAACCCGCGCAGAACATTCGGCGTCTCTACGCCCAGAAACGGCAGCCGGCTTTTATATTCCACCGTCACATAAGCCGTTACCACGTCCGCCGCATCCACAGCAGGAGCGTGCTTCGTATACGTATCATGTGTCCCGTCTCCGGAGGATACGTCGATACTCACATTGTAATTCTGCTCTGTCCCCGCCTGAATACAGGCATTCATTACAGACGGCGCAAAATTACTGTTCTGCAGCTCTTGTATGATATCCTGCTTATAACCGGACGCCCGGTTCACATCCGCCTGATAATTTAAAATACCCGCGCCCAAAAAGACAATCAGCGCAAAGAAGAAAATACCCATAAAAGATTTTATTACCGTCGGCATACGCCCGCCTCCTTTCTAATACATACTCGTCGTCATAAATGCAATGGTCACTAACGTCATATCCGCCACCAGCTTTCCCCCGCCGATAATCGACGGAAACAAAAACTGCCAATAAAGCGCCGCTAAGCGCCCGTCATTGGCCAGGCTCTCGCTCTGGCTCAAAAGAGACGCGTTTTTCGATAAAATTTCATCAATCTGCATATCCGCATCTCCGCCGCGCCCGGAGGAAATCGAATACAGCATCCCCATCGCGGACTGGATTTCCATCATCTGAAACTCCCTCATAAAATTCATATATGGCTCATTGGACTCAGGATTCTGCATCAAATGCTCCTGCATGTCCTCTAAGCCCTCCGCCAGAATCGCAGGAGCCCCCTCCAATGATTTTGCAATGGCGGCATTCACATTTTCCGATACCTGCAGCAGCAGGGAAATTTCCATCAGCCACTGCGGAAATGCCTTGGCAATCTCCTGCGCACAGCGCTTCTTTGCCAGCTTATGTCCCAGCTTATGCTGATTGAGCATCACAAAAATCCCCGGAATGCTAAGAAGCGCCGGCAGCCTCCATCCAAGCAGCAGAAGCAAACCTCCCAATCCTGCCGCAGCAGCTGCCCACAGCAGGCTCTTTTTTCTCTCGCGCACAAAATCATACTGTTTCACCTTCTGGTACAGGGCTAACTGCTCCCCGTCTGTCATCGCGCATTCGCTGCGCAGCCAGTTGACCGAGGCCAGCGTATCCGCCTTGAGATACGTCCGCATGCAAATCAGGATCATGAGCACCGTGCCGATTTTATAGACCTGTGACGAGGTGATATCCACAATCGGGGCAAATTTCGTAATCATCAACGGTGTAAACAGGCATACGCCGCAAACCAGCACCAGCGCAATATTGACCATGCGCTGCCTGTTTTTGCATTCCTTCTGGAATTTACAGGTCTCCGTCTCCCAGATTGCCCTGCTGGAGAGCAGAATCTTAATGGAAGACTCATAGTCTCCGCCTATTTTCTCGGTTTTCACCATCAGCGTATGCACATCCCTAAGCCTCTGGCACCGATAGCTCTGCTCAATGATTTTTAGGCCCGCCTCTATGGAATTTTCCTCTGAATATTCGTACAGAATATAGCGGATTGCCTCCTGGATCGTGCTCCGCATCGGAGAATCCTTCGGCATAATCTTTTCCACATCCTGCAGAGACGTGATAATCTTCGGCATTTTTTTAAAGGAATAGAGCACCTGCTCCATATACAGGTTGACGTCGGAAAAACGCTTTTGCTCGTACATATTCCGATAGCTGTTGATGATAACCCGCGGAACCATCGACATACCGCACAGCGCCACCACACAGATCTCCACAAAATCCAGCCGAAATACAAACCCCGCCGCCCCGGATGCTGCCAAAACGGTCAGATAGACAAAAACAGTGTTCCGGATCCGGTAGGTGTAACCGTACCGGGCAACTGCCGCCGATACGTTCTCCGGGTTTAAATAATATAGAAATGACTCTTTTTTACGCATGCCGTTCCCTCCCCGTCCAAAAATCATACACATACGGCTCCCTGACGCCTGCCCGCTCCATTCTTTTTTGCATAGAAGCCGGAATTTCCGTCGGAAGCACCTGTCCGTCCGCCACCATCATATAAGCGCGGTTCTGCCCGTTTTCACGGTCAAAAAAGCACATCTGATCGATATAGCGCCTGCTCCTTCCGTCCGGCATTTCTTTCATCCGAAGCAAAATGCCGATATCTATAAAATCATAAATATCATTGACCATCCGATCTGCATCCAGGGAATTCTGAATCATGTTTAGAAAACGATCCGGAATTTTGAGCACATTATCCGTATGAATCGTTGTAATGCCCTTCACGCCCGTTGACCAGCATTCCAGCAGAGACTTCGCCTCCTTTGAACGCGCCTCCGAGAGCATAATCCAGGACGGGTTCAGCCGCAGGCAGGTCTTAATTGCATTTGTATAATCCATTGTCGTCCTGTTTCCCCGCTCTGCCGCCTTCCCCTGTTCCTTCCTTACTTTAATGGCGATGCAGTCGTTTCCCGGATAAAGCTCGGCATAATGCCACTCCGGATTGTCCTCAATCGTAATCACCTTGTCCTGTGGCCGGATATATCCGGACAAAAACTTTGCAAATTCCGTTTTGCCCACTCCGGTATCCCCGCATATTACAAAATTCATCTTTGTACGCACACAATTCACCAATAGCGCCAATAGCTCCTGCCCGCAGTACCCCTGCCGTATCAAATCGACCGCATTATACCGCGGCACGGCAGGCGCCTTACGGATACAAAACGCCCGTCCCGTTGTCGTCACAGTCTCATGCACCGCCGTAATGCGGAGCTCATCCGATTCTGCTTCCAGAATCGGATTTGCCGGATTGAACTGCTGCTCCACCGCCATACTGACCTTATTGATAAACACCTCCAGAAACTTGGGCGTCACAAAAGATGCATCTGCCTTTACCTTCACCTTATGAATATCCGTCAGCCACAAATCCGTCCCGTTATAGTCCACATCTGTAATCCGATCGTCCTGTATAAACGGCAGCAGAGGACCAAAGCTTTCCCTGTCTAGCAAAACAGACTTGTTCTTTAATTCATCCATCCTTCCCTCCGCACTCAGCTTACGGCGTCAGAATTACTCCGCCTGCACTCTTATAGAAATTACTGATCAAATCTGAGAAAGCCTTATATACCAGGCTGGTCGTATCTGTTCCGATTACCAGCGTGATAATCCCGATGACGGCTACAATTGCTAATACTGTAATAATCGTTGATCCATATTGTTTAAAAATTTCATCCATAAAATAAGTTCTCCTTTTTTCACTATTTTTTCATTATTCTTTTTTAATTTTGTACTGGGATCCTATCTTCCGACATGGAAACAGACGTCCTTATGGACAGAGAAACTGCGCCCTTTGATTTGTTGATAAATTTAATTTTTATAACGATATTGATTGGGAAATTTTTTTGAATAAAATAAAAAGATTTAAAAGACTTTTATAGTGTACACTATAATTCGCGGTTTGTAAAGACCTTTTTTCAAAAATTTTCAGGCTGCATATTTTAAGGGGCGGCTGAACTGTAACCAATAAGTTTTATTCTGATAAAAATATTTACTGTCGCATCTTGCAAAACCCTGTCACTATGATAAAATATACATGGGTGTTACCAAAACGGGTAGCGGTTCGCCTTTTGCCAAAATGAGTACATTTTGAGAACTTCCAGTACCGAAGGAGGGGATACATATGGAAAATAAAGCGAAAGGTAAGCACTATTGATGTTTGAAATGATTTTGGAGCTTGTCGGTATTGCAGTGACGGTTGTCAGCTTCATCGTCACAGTGATCAGTATCCGGCAGACCAGAAGAAATAAAGGACAACAAAAAAGCAACCGCACCGACCAAAGTTAGGTTGCTTTTTTAAACGACGTTTAACTGAGGCGAACCGTTGCTTCACGGTAGCACCTTTTCTTACAAAATATCTTAGCACTTATCGCCACTTCCGTCAACATTTTTTTCACATGCAAAATCCTTCAGGTATATTTGCAGTTACAGGCATCGGATCCTAAAAAACTACTGCACAAATCCATTGGCTTAACTGATGATCTGCGGCAAAGGGCATCCTGCTTTATCACACAGCGGTTTCTATATTTATTATGATGGCCCGATATCTGTAACGGCAGATGTACCGGAACGGTTGTGAAATTCAGGCCTTTGCAGTTGGATGCTCTTCGCCGTATTTATGGGTTTTATCGATCACCAGCTTAAGTCCGCTTCCTTCGGATCCGCAGGCCTTTATTTACCCACCCCGTGAAATGTAACTTTTATGGAGCTGCAGAACTGCATCTACTCCCTCCGAAGCGCCTCAATCGGATTCAAATTCGCCGCCTTATAAGACGGCAGCATCCCAAACACAATCCCAATCAGCATGGAAAATACCACCGATCCAATTGCCGCCGGCACGCTGATTGCTACCGGCATTTCACTGACTCTGGATATGATCTCCGCCAATACAATTCCCGACACAACGCCTAAAACACCTCCCATGCTGGTAAGCACTGCCGCCTCTGTCAAAAACTGCCCCAGTATATTCGACTTTCTGGCTCCAATTGCCTTTTTCAGTCCGATTTCCTGTGTACGCTCCGTTACAGATACCAGCATAATATTCATCACGCCGATACCTCCGACAATCAGGGAAATTCCCGCAATCCAGATTAACATACTGTTGGTGGACTCTCCCAGCTCCTGAATCTGCCTTGCCTGTTCCAGCAAATCCTCTGCCTTGTATTTGATTGTATCGTCACTGGTGTTTAAGTATCCGTTTAAAATATTGGCCCCTTCCTTTCCGGCATTTGTCATGTCATCTGTGGAAGCCACCTTGATAACCAAGTTCTGCGGCTCGTCAAATTGATAAATGATCGGCCAGGTCGTGTCCGGAACATAGACCTTTCCTGCAGAATCCTGAGAATAGGTATAATAATCCTCTATGCTGTTGATGACCGGCTCAAATTCCCTGGATTTTGCCACAATCCCGACGACAACATAGGGCTCCTTGCGGATTTCAATGGTCTTGCCGAGCGCCTCCTCACCCTGAAATAAGGCGTCTGCAGATTCCTTATCCAAGAGCGCCACCTTGTGAAACTCCTTATAATCCTTTGCGGTAAATCCACGTCCCTTCTGGATGATGAAATTACAGGTGTCAAAATAATTTTCGTCCACTCCGATTACATAACCGCCCGATAATGTCGTATTCAAATGATATACGCCGCCGTAATCCTGCCTGGACAGATACAGGGAGGCATTGTCTACGTTGTCTATGTCCTTTATCTGGTTTAATACCTCGTCACTGATAACCGGTACCCCGGCCGGAACGCCCTCATATCCCATTTCGTAGGTCCAGTCGCCCTGGTAAAGGGCGACCTCTACGGTATTGTCTCCGGATCCAATCAGGTTTTCCTTAATCTGCTCGTTGGTTCCCTGGATAGTGGAAACAATGGCAATAATGGCAGCAATACCGATGATAATGCCCAGCATGGTCAAAAAAGAACGCATCTTATGGGACCAAATGCCTTTAAATGATAAGCGAATATTTTCAAACATAGTCTGGACTCCTTTTTAATAGTTTTCGGCGTCTACCGCTTTGATGCCCTCTTTTGCGGTTTTGCCGTAAGGAAATGCGATCCGATCCGATTCCGTAAGGCCCGATTTGATCTCAATCGAAGAGCCATACAGCGTTCTTCCTGTCTGTACATACTGCTTCACCAGACGGTTCTCTTCGTCTGCCTTTAAGACGTAATAGCTGCCGTTTTCTTCCCTTACATATGCCTTGTCAATAAACAGCGCATTCGTCTCCTCCTGGTTACTGGCCGGTGTAATGGAAAGCTCCAGATAATCACCGTTTACCAGACCGTCCGCATCCTCTACATATGCCGTAAACGCATAGTAGGATACATTCGGATTGCCCTCTCCGTAATAGCCTCCGTTGTTCCCGGAGGGATATTCGGAAATTTCCATAATGGTAGCCGTATACATCTGGCCATTATTCCATGAATTAGCGGAAATTTCCTGCCCGACCTCAATTTGATCCAACATCAGCTCGCTGATAGAGCCCTCAATGTACATTCCCTCTGCACCGGTAATTTCCAAAAATGCGGAACCGTCAACCGGCGGATTTTCCGGATCTGCTACAGATTTTACAACGCCGTCAATTGTCGCAAGCACCATGGCAGAATCCTTGTCCTTTTTCAGCTTTTCCAGAGTCAGATCGGACTTTTTCTTTTCTACCTGCAGCTTTTTGAGCTCTCCCTCCTTCTCGGAAATTTCTTTCTTCAGCTCATCGGCCGTATAGGTCTGTTCGGTCGATTCCGACTCGCTCTCTGTGGATTGGGTGCTCTTTTCTGTTTCCTTCTGCTCGGTCTCGTCTATCGTGATCTCATCCTCCAGCCTTTCCTGCGTAGCAACAGACCATTTCGAATCATCTGCAACGGTATGCTGCTCTGCACCGTTGACGGTCCAGCAGCTCTGCAGTGTGCCCTCCTTAGAGCTGTTGCCGCTCCAGATTTCAAACGCCGCAACCTCTTCCCTGCGCATCAGACGGTTCAAATACGACCCCATTACATAGCACTCCGGCGTACACACAAACCGGTATGGTTGCTCCGGCGTCCCTTTTCCCTCGTAGGGCTTTGCCGTTTTATCAATGTAATTGTAGGCATCTCCGTCCTTCTTCTGCACCTGCATCATCACTACGGTGGATGAGGACTTTTTCTTTGTCGAAGTATTCTTCTTCGTCGTTGAATTTCTGGACGAAGAGCTGTTATTTTGATTGGTGGTAGTTGAGGACACAGGCGTAATTTTCTTTAGCTTTTCCAGATCACGCTCTGCCAGCTTGATATCATTCTCAATCCCCTGCAGCTCCAGCTGCTCCATTTCTATCTGAAGCTGTATGTCCGTCGTATCGTATACCAGCAGCGTATCCCCAACGCTTACCGTATCGCCCTCTGAAACCTTTAGCTCCTCTACCGTTTTATCCTCAATATAGACAGACTGGACATGATCGTTTGCCACATAGCCTACGCTTGTCATGTCGTCGCCCCAATACCCAAAACTCAAATTGGATACGGTCCGAACCTCTGCCTGCATATTTTCACTTTGATAATTCTGGTATGCATAGACGCCTCCGGCGCCCGCGCCGCCGATGATACACAAAACTACCAATATAATCAAGATCTTTTTAAGCTTCTTCTTTTTCAAGATGAGCTATCCCTCCTTTTTCTCTGGAAATCTCACCGTCTATAATGTTGTAGACCTGCTTCGCGTGGCCTGCAATATTCTTGTCATGGGTG
>CANDKL010000151.1 GCA_947385255.1 uncultured Roseburia sp.
GACTTAAGGGAATTCTGCTCTGGGCGTGGCTTTTGGAAAAACCCTTTCCCCACCCTATGAAAAGTAACCCCAGTTAAAGTTACTGCGCTTGAGCTTTATTGCACTATTGATTATTGCCAAAGCGTATGCTAGAATGAGAAAAAGATCTATTTTGCCGCAAAAAGACACACCGGGATGCGTTGTTAAGGGTGCCTATTCGTGTTGTGAGTTTAGATTATAATGAATGTTGTTGGTTATTATTAAAAATAATTAAGGAGAAAATGTATGGAGGAAATGAATGTCAGAGAAAGTATATTACAATCTGCATTCTCAGAGAAAAGATATGCTCAGCTGAAAGCTTTTATCTTTCATATCTGGAAAAGTAAAGCGAAATATAAGATATTGATGGCCAGAAGGGCGTTTAACTTAAATTATGCTTTTATGGAAGCATGCCGCACGCAAAGGGACGAGGAATGTGTTACGGATAGCATTATGTCCAACACAGCCTTACTTTTGTATGCAGAGGAGCTGGCCAGATACTATAGCTGGGTGAAGAAGTTTCCGGACATATTAATTGCGGATGATTTGCTGTTCCATGGCCGGGGAATTATAAAGCTTTTAGATAATCTGGAAGCGCTTATCGTGGAATGTTTGAATCAGAACAGCATTCCGGAGGATAAAAGTATTATACATGAGAAATTGCTTTCCGCGGTCAGTATCTATGTATTCGCGCAGAATAAAGCAGGATTGCTGCTGGATCA
The DNA here is from genome assembly GCA_947385255.1 of uncultured Roseburia sp. GTDB lineage: Bacteria > Bacillota > Clostridia > Lachnospirales > Lachnospiraceae > Roseburia_B. Next base: position 741 of record CANDKL010000151.1, read on the forward strand.
CGGCCTGGCGCTGAAAGCAGAGCAGTATCTGCCCATGAATGAATTGAGAGGGCTGTCCCAACAGATTTCCAATGCATTGCAGATCTATGGAGTGGCAAATACAAGCTATGTGTTATCCGCTGCAATTCCGGCACGATTTTCGAACAGGCTGGATTATAACAGCGCTTTGTCAGATTCCTCTGGTTTGTTTCGATATAGAGGATATTCCCAGCTTTATTACTATAAATTTAACAGCGTTTTATGGAAGACGATCCGTATCAATATGCCGGCGAACAGCCAAAAGCTGAACAGAATGTTTACCAGCCTGGTCACCTTTGGCAATCTTTCCGTGGAGGATTTTGACGTTTTGTGCGGGCATATTGCCAAGCAAATGGATGCTGTGCTTCCCTATAGCCATATTGCAAAAATTTTATGGAATCACAGCCCAAGATTAGCCCGTCCCAGAGCGCAGATGATTTCCTTTTTGCTTTCGATTGAATGCTTCGTGGAATTTTTCAGAGAACAGATTTCCACAGATCCGACCACACTGTACAATATTTTGTTAAGGAGCGATTTTCAGAAAATCATCACGAACTTTGGCAAGGTGTCGGTGATGCGGTATGAACTGATTGAGCTGTTTAAAAAAATATGCTTTACGGATTCCCTCGAATATACGATTTCAGAGCAGGTGGCCTACTATGCGCAGAGCATATGGGGAACGGAGGACTTTATTCCGTCGGCGTCTTTTAAAATGGGCAGTGTGGAGGATACAACGGAAAATGTGCTGCTGTGCGAGGCGGCGGAGGATATTTTTTATGAGGTGGGGATCAATGCGGAATGTGCTGCTGCCAGTTGTATAGAGGAACATAAAAAATTTGAACCGACTTCTCCGGGAAATGATGTGATTCAGTTAAATCAATATCTGAGTATTATGGGCAGAAAAACCGACAGCAGGCCCAAAAGCATGGGATGTGTTCTTTTATTGATGGACAGCGGATTGTTGTCCATGAATATGGAAGAAAATCAGGGAAACCTCCAGTGCGTTTTAAAATCAGGTGAATTGGCAATGTATGTTTTGCCGCGAAGATTTTCTGTTTTTATACACGCGCTTGCCATTGTCGAAAGAGATGCGCGTGACAGGAATCGGGATTTCATAATAGCGATCAGCCGGTTTATTGATTATTTGCAGGATTATTGTTATCAAACGCGCAAATACGATGGAAGCGAAGATCGTGTCTTGTTAAGGAAGCTAAAGGAGTCTAAGGGCATTTTGCTGTATATGTACGAATCCAGGCAGCTGTTTCAGGATTGGGATACGGAGCTTTTGACGGAAGGGGACAGAATGGATGTGATTGAGGAGCAATATGGCAGATACATGCCCGGAAAATACCGGGCTAAGCTATGGGAGGAGACAGCCAGAAGAAGGTATTATGCATATTGTGCGAGGACGTTTATACGCTCAGACGAGAGGTAGGGGGCAGATATGAAATTAGATTTGATCAAGGGTACCGAGACATCGTTGATGATTGATAACGTAGATGATGCCATCCGGGAAGAGGGATTTCTTGCAGAGAGCTATCAAAAAGCCAGAAAGGCTTTGAACGATTATATCAGCCAGACCGATGATATCAGAAGAAAATTGAAGCGGGAGAGAACGACGTCCGGTGTGAACGATTGCTTATATCGTTCGCCGCAGAACATTATTGCATTTTCAGGAAGGCGGGGTACGGGCAAAACAAGTGCGATGCTGTCTTTTTCTCAATCTTTGGCCGTAGCAAATTCCAGTGAGCGTTCCGATGCGTATGTTCTCAATCGGAATGTTGTAATTCTGGATCCCATTGATCCGACTATGCTGGAACAGGACCAAAATATTTTAAATGTGATTTTATCCAGAATCCTTTATAAAGCAGAGGAAGTCTGGATGCAGAGCATGGATTATAACAGGAGGTATCAGGATAAAGAAAAAGAGAAGAATGAGATTCTTTCCGTTGCGAAAAAGTGCTTGAGCGGAATCGCTGCCATTAAATCGAGCGGATCTATGGAAACCTTGGCGGATCTTCAAAAAATTGGAGACAGCGCTATTTTAAAAAGAGACTTTTTTCAATTGGCAGAGCTGTTGATCCGTTTTTGCGGTTCTTCCGGAAATCCGGTTTCGGAGTATGGTCTGCTTGTGCTTCAGATAGATGATACAGACTGCCAGATCAGTAAGGGATATCAGGTTCTGGAGGATATCCGAAAATATTTGACCATTCCGAATGTCGTAATATTAATGGCGGCCGATCTTGATATGATGCGTCTGGTTCTCACACAGCATTTCGTAGAAGAATTCAATTCGGATTTGAAGCAGGGTTTTATGATGAAGGATGAAACCCGGCATTATGCCGACAAGTATATGGCAAAGCTGTTCCCACCTGCCCACAAAATCTATCTTCCGCTGATTGATGAGGTTATGTTGGATGAGGTAAACAGGATAAAGCTTGGTTATTATGAAGCGGAAGATACCGATAAGCAGAATAATCTTTTAAAGATGGGAACCGGGTTTCAAACAAAGGTGCTTTGTTTTATTTATCAGAAGACGCATCTTGTTTTTGCCGCGCATGATGCATATATAAATAATATCATACCGACGACGCTGCGGGGGTTGACATACCTTTTGAATATTCTGGGTTCGTTGGAGGATGTTCCGCAGCTCGATTGCTCCAAAATAACGGATGCGGCAGGATTGATCGAGGAGCTGGAGCGTCAGCTGCCGATACTGGAATGGAACCTGAATATATTCGAAGAGTATTTTTTGAACGACTGGATTCAGGCGAAACTGTCTCACAATATGATTGATATTATAAAAAGTGTATCGAGCCAGGTTGCAGAGGAACGCAATCGATATGCATACAACGAATTTCTGGATTATTATAACAATAAAAGTGCAGAGATATCGACATCATGGAATGCAACGGAGGATCGCGCTGTCTCTGGATATTATGATTTGGATAGACTTCTGCAGGGGATTCTTGGAACATTAGAGGATTTAGATTTTCAATGGGACAGGGAGTTTCGGCAACGAGACGATTTTTATAATATTTTTTCAATACGTACATTGATTTCAATTAAGAACAATAAGGAAATCATTAAGATAAAAAGACAGGCTATAAAGAAAGCTAACAATTCTCCGGGACAGCATTTGATTTTAGATTATATGGCCACAAAGACCTCTTTACCAGACGCTTTGTATTTAGATAAGAAAGCATATGGCGAATATACAATTGTTGAAGATAAAATATATAATTTTACAGACGACATACTTGCATGCCTGAGTCCTAAACATAGCGATTTTTTAAATAAGACACAACAACAGATTTTTATGAAACAGGAGATAGCAGCGTTAATTGCCTGTAATTTTGAAGTACAGGAAGTTGTTCGCAAAAAAGTAAAAATAATGAAAGCGAAGAAATCGTATGAATCGCTGCAACAGGCTGTAGAGGCGGCTTTTAAAGAAATTCAGGAGAGAATCATAAAATTAAATGACGGTATGCTTTCAGCGTATGTAGAAGATATAGCGCCCTTTAATTATTATTATTGTAAATGCGAGATGCAGCGGCAGCAGATAGAAGCCGAAAAACAAGAAAAAGCCGCTCAGGAGAGAATATCCCTGAGAAAAAGAAGATTTAAAGAAATGAAAGATTTGTCGGAAAGGGTTGGAGGTTACCCCACATCAGATGATACAAAAAGAATAAATGATATAAAAGAAAATTTTATACGGATTGCAAATAAAATAGAAGAATATTTGACAGATTTTGTAAGCCGAAACGTATGGCGTACAGAAGGCAAATACTTGATTGCGCAATTAAAGGAGTATGAGGTTACTTTAGATGAACAAAATATTCCGGATAATGAGGATGAATACAATGATTTGAAGCAAAAAATCAGGGGATTTTTAGAGAAGATAGAACCTAAGCATTGATCATTGTACAATAGGGATAAACGATCATGTATATGAATGGAAAAATACTTGATATCTTATATAGGCAGGCGTCCCCGGAATTACTGCTTCAGAAATTAATTCACAAGATGGGAATGGAAACGGAGACCTTCATCCGTCCGGAAGGCTCTTTTGGTATGCTGGATAAAACGCTGTTTCTGGATATGGCAGAAACCGCCTTAAAGGGCTATTCGGAGGATGAGCAGGGTCTGCTGTATGATGGACTTAGGCAGCAGGAAAATCACTGGATGGAGACGCATATTCCTTCCGGTGGCTTTCTGATTCCGCTTATTGAATATGCAAATGAAAATCTGATGATACAGGGGGAAACCATTGTCTGTAAAATGGATTCTGTTTTATCCTGGAGGGAAAGCTATCTCAGGATTGGGCAGGATCTGTTTGTGTGTTCTCTTTTAGCCTACCGTGATTCCATGGAACAGATCGATCGTCTGGATTTTACATGGCCTGCGATTATCCGTGCGGATCATAGTTCGCTCTATCGCGTATTGGATAAGGGAATGGCAGAAAACCACAACCATTTGTGCGGAGGCACGCAGTCGTTTTCGATTACCTGGTGCAGAATGATGAATTATCCTGAAAAAATCCGGACGGAATTAAAGCATTTTAAGGGGAGTCATCTGCACCCTAAAATGAGCCGGGGAGCTGATGCAAAGCAGCTGGATTTGTATGAGCAGCTGGAGCTTGCAGCATTATTGCGGACGATTCTGTTCCGGGCGCTGCATCGGGAAGGGTTTTACAATGTGACGCGTACGGGCTCTGAGAAGGAAGCCTTATTTGACGGAAAAGAGGCCTTTTATAAAGAATATGTCTGTGCGTTTTCCCGTACGAACAGCGTTGCAGATATGGTTGACTGCTTAAAGAGCGCATATGGTGTAAAGCTGGACATGCCGGATGAAAATGCCTTTTGCCTGGATTATATGCTCGGTGAGCAGTTGATGCAAAGATGTGCCGATTCTGACGTAAGAGTGCTGGCGGGGGAACGCTGTTTTATTTATCACTGTATGCGGGCCTGTATGGGCAGGCAGAGCTTTTCCGGATTTGAGCAGGAGCTTTTTTACCTGTACCTCGTTTTGCAGTGTAATTTCCGCAGCGAAATGATTCAGGCAAATGATCAGACCGGATTTAAAAATTTTCAGAATTATCAGGATCGCAAGGACGATGCATGGGATGAAAATGCCTATTTTTGGGAGGCTGCCAGGCTGGGGCTGAATTATCGTCTGCATGCGGAAGCAATCGTTTCGCTGGAAGCGAGATTGGTTCCGAAGGCGGATCCAATGAAAAATATCCGGAAGGCAGTTCGTTTTGATACGGCAAAAAGGTTTGCAGATTGCCATACGATGGAGCATGTAGATGATGCAGGGTACCGATTTGATTACGAGCTGGATTATGAGCAGTTTTCATGCGCACCGTATTTTTTTGTCTTTCATTTTGTGAAGCTGACGGATGATCGCCGTCTGGATCGGAAGCGTTTTTCTGAGCCCCAGTGCAGACATCCTAAGCATAGAACACATTTGAAGGAAGCAGCCAGAGGATTGGCGGCGGCCCTGTGCCGCTACTCGTATTTTCGGTGCCGGGTCAGGGGAATTGACGCGGCATCAGATGAATTTGGATGCCGTCCGGAGGTGTTTGCAGTTGCATATCGCTATATAGACGCCGTACAAAGAAAATGGAATGCAAGGCTGGATCAGCTGCTTCCTTCCTCGCCTATGAGCATCCATAAAACCTATCATGCAGGAGAGGATTTCCTGGATTTGGCCGACGGTATGCGGGCAATTGATGAAGCGGTCGAATATTTGGAGATGGGACCATGCAGCAGAATCGGACATGCACTTGCATTGGGTGTGGAGCCGGCGGATCATTATGAAACAAAGCATCACGAAATTGCAACCACAAAGCAGGACAGGCTGGATGATTTGGCATGGATTTTATACCGTTCAAAGGAATTTGGGGTAACGATACCTCCCGTGCTGGAAAGCCAGCTGTATCGGGAAGCAAATCATCTGCTGAGGGAGCTGTATGGTGAAGCGGCCAGAGAGAATAGATGGGATTGTACGCTTGAAAAGTACAGATGCAGCATGAGGCTCCGCTGTGACGATCCATCAGTATACCTTCGTTCCGGCAAATTTGAACAGCCGCGGGAATTTGGAGATGAAATGAATGAGTATCTGATCAATACCACTGATCCGGAGTTAGAGTATTACCGCGGGGATGCTTGCATTGCAGGTCTTTATTATTACTATCAATTTGGTGTGCAGGAAGGGATTTGCGGAAAAGAAACCTATACATATAAGGTGACGCGGGAATATATGGCGTTAATGAGGAAAATTCAGGAAGCAATGATGGTATATCTGAATCAGAAGAAGATCATTCTGGAATGCAATCCGTCGTCAAATGTATTGATTGGGTCGTTTAAGAAATATGAAAAGCATCCCATCTTCCGATTTAATAACAGGAAGCTTTTAAGCGCAAATGCATCGGATCAGGCGCAGCTGCATGTATGTGTGAATACGGACGATCTCGGTGTGTTCGATACCTCTTTGGAATTCGAATATGTTTTATTGTATCAGGCCCTGATGGGCCAGGCAGATGAGCTTGGAAAGCCGGTGTTTGGGGACAGGGAGATCATGGAATATTTGGACGATCTGCGTGAAATGGGTATACAGGCTGTTTTTCCGTCCAATCAGAGAACGTGAGTATAG
>CANDKL010000152.1 GCA_947385255.1 uncultured Roseburia sp.
ATATGAGGCTGTGACTGGAGTTCAGACGTGTGCTCTTCCGATCTTATATATTTTGGCATGTAGGTATCATTACGGAGATAAATAGGAAGCATAGATATTTAAGGTTGTAGAAAGCATTTGGAAATAAAAATCCAGATGCTTTTTATTATACAAAAATTACATATTCAAGGAGGTTTCAGTATAAGTCCAGTTGTGGCAATGAACGAGGAAATAAATGGCTATGCAACATTTGTAATGAGGACATTGAGGGAAGTATGGATTGCTCATCCAAGTGATAGAAAGGAAATACATAGATTCTTGTCAAAGGAATTGAGACAGATTGATCCCGCTTTATTTAGTGCAGAGGCAAAATCAAAATATCCGAAACGTGATCATAGAATGTTCCTTTAGCAAAAGGCGGAACCAATGCAATGGATAATCTTCAAGTGGCCTGTGGAGTATGCAACCTCATTAAACGGGATATTTTGCCAGAAGATTTAATGAAAATATTAAGAGAAATTATCTTATATCAGATGAAAAAATCATATGATGATAATTTATGGAAAAATTTGAATTATGTAAGACGGTTAAAGCAAGGGAAGAATTTCTTGAAAATGATGAAGCAAGTCTACTCAACCCTAAGGTGGAAGAGAAGTATTAAAATTAAAAAGAGCCACTTGAAAAACAAGCAGCTCTGATTTATAATCTAATCAGGAAGCAGATCGGATGCAATATCCGATTTGCTCTCAGTAGTAAAATTGATTTAGAATAAGCATCCTACACTTTGGACGGTAGAGGATGCTTATTTCTTTTTATGACCGTCTATGTAAGACAATACCGTAAAAATCACAAGTAATAATGTTAAAACTTCCATTATACTCATATGGCATCACCCTCTTTCATAGAACTAGAGGGCAGTCATCAGAAATCGCATCCTGCTTCCGTTTTGATTATACGATGGTATTGTACCATATGAACATGGAGTATTCAAGTCGCGTAGCAGTTGTAAATTGGCCATAGCTGGAAGGTTATGGCTTTTTTGTTCTTATAAATTTAATATGAGGGAGTATGAGCAATATCAGTTGCTGGAGCAGCTGTTAAGCTGAATACGGTATTCGTCTTGAATACGAAATATTGTCACAACGTCAATGAATCATATAGAATTTGAAATGGGTGTCCGAAAATGAAGCTTTCTTGACATTTCCTTAACATTATGGTAATTTTTTGTAGGATATAGAATAGATATATTGTGTCCGAAAAAACATAGGAAAAGGAGAGGAATGAGTATGATTGATTTGATTTCAGGCATCAATGGCAAGATCAATGGATTTGTGTGGGGGCTTCCTATGCTGGTGCTGTTGGTAGGAACCGGCATTCTGATGACGCTTTTGACGAAGGTATTCCAGATTACGCACATCGGATACTGGATGAAGCATACGCTGGGAAGTATTTTCACGGATAAGCATATCACAAAGCATACGGGCGAGGACGACCAGTCAATTTCACAGTTCCAGTCACTTTGTACGGCACTGGCTGCTACGATTGGAACCGGAAATATTGTCGGTGTGGCGACTGCTCTGATATCCGGCGGACCGGGAGCGATTTTCTGGATGTGGATCGTAGCGTTTTTCGGAATGATGACAAATTATTCGGAAAATGTGCTGGGTATTTATTATCGAAGGAAAAACGAAAAGGGCGAGTGGAGCGGCGGCGCAATGTACTACTTAAGAGACGGCCTGGGCAGCAAGCCGGGCATGAAGCAGGTAGGCGCGGTGCTTGCGGTGCTGTTTTCTTTGTTCTGCCTGTTTGCCTCCTTTGGAATCGGAAATATGAGCCAGATTAATTCCATTGCAGGAAATATGCATGCAGCGTTTCACGTACCGCATGTGGTAACAGGCGTTGTTTTGATGGTGCTGGCAGCATTGGTTATTTTGGGCGGAATTAAACGTATTGCAAGCGTAACAGAGAAGCTGGTTCCGTTTATGGCAATTCTTTATATTGTCGGTGCGCTTGCAATCTGCATCATTCATATCGATCAGTTCGGCGCAGTGTTCGGTGCGATTTTCAAAGGGGCTTTTGCCATGAAGGCCGTAGGCGGCGGTATCGTAGGCTCCGGCGTCAAGCTTGCAGTTACCTGGGGTATGAAAAGAGGCGTATTTTCAAACGAAGCAGGTCTGGGATCCTCCGTTATGGTACATTCGAGCTCGAATGTAAAGGAGCCGGTAAGACAGGGAATGTGGGGAATTTTTGAGGTGTTTGCAGATACGATCGTAGTCTGTACACTGACTGCATTTGCCGTACTTTCCTCCGGGCTGGTGGATTTGGAGACGGGGGCAGTTTTAAGCAGTTCGCCGGATTCCGCGCTGGTGGGAGAAGCGTTTTTTACGGTATTCGGCGCGGCCGGGCCGGCGTTTATTGCAATTGCCATTCTGCTGTTTGCCTTTTCGACGGTACTGGGCTGGAGCCACTATGGCTCTAAGGCATTTGAATATTTATTCGGTTCGAATGCTACGATGATTTACCGGATTGTTTTTATCGTATTTATTCTGGGCGGAGCAACAATGAGCTTGGATTTGGCCTGGGATTTGTCCGATACGTTTAACGGACTGATGGCAATTCCGAACCTGATCGGCGTTCTTTCCCTGTCGCCGGTGGTTGCTCGGATTACAAAAAACTATGTAGACCGCAGGATCAAAGGGAAAAAGGAAAAGCCAATGCTTTCGGCGTTTCCGGATATTCAGAGGATGCAGGAAAAGGGTTTGGACGAAAGTGACTGATACGGGAAGAGGGGCGGAGTGTGTAAAAAGCACTCCGTTTTTTGAGGCTGCGAAAGGTGACGAAGGGAGGAGATTTATGGAATGCTTCGGGAGTCAGGGCTTCACGGAATGGACTAGGAGTGCTTTAAGAAGAATTTCGGTCAAGGGACCGGATGAAGAGGTCCGTAAGGAGGTGCTCCGCGGCTGGGATGCGGTAGCAAAGCCGTTAGACGGAATGGGACGGTTTGAGGCCTTAACGGCACAGATTGGAGCTATTTTGGGTTCACCGCAGATTGATATCGGCAAAAAGGCAGTGCTGATTTTTTGTGCCGATAACGGGATTGTGGAGGAGGGCGTCAGCCAGTCCGGGCAGGAGGTGACGGCGGCCGTGGCGGAGGAGATGGGAAAGGGGATTTCCTCTGTGGGCAAAATGGCGGCCTGGGTGGGAGCCGATACGATTCCGGTGGATATCGGCATCGGCAGCAGCGGGAGAATCGAAGGCGTGCTGCGTCGAAGCATTCGCTGCGGCACCAGAAACTTTAAGCATATGCCGGCTATGACAGAGGAGGAAGCGGTGCGGGCCGTTTTTACCGGGATAGAGCTGGCAGGAGATTGTAAAAAGAAGGGATACCGTCTGCTTGCAACCGGGGAGATGGGGATTGGAAATACGACGACAAGCAGCGCTGTTTCTGCCGCATTGCTAAACTGCTCTGCGGAGACGGTGACGGGCCGGGGAGCAGGACTCGACGATGAAAGGCTTCTGCGTAAAAAACGGGTGATTCAAGAGGCTCTGGAAAAGTACGGACTGTACGATGCAGAGCCGTTTGAGGTACTGCGGACGGTGGGCGGCCTGGATCTGGCGGGGCTTGCGGGCGTGTGTATCGGCGGGGCCTGTTTTCACATCCCGGTGGTATTGGACGGAGTGATCAGTCTGACAGCGGCATTGCTTGCAGAACGTCTGGTACCCGGTACCAGGCAGTTTCTGCTTCCATCGCATAAGGGCAGGGAGCCGGCGGCAGGAATGCTGTTAAAGGAGCTTGACTTAGAACCGGTGATTGACGGGCAGATGGCGCTGGGAGAGGGAACGGGGGCTGTTATGATGTTTGCGCTTCTGGAAATGGCGCTGTGTGTGTATCAGAAGAGGACTACCTTTTCGGATATCCGAATTGAGCCGTATGAAAGGTATGGAAGAGTATGACGGAGCTGATTCTGGGAGGGAGCGCAAGCGGAAAGTCTTTTTATGCGGAGCAGGAGGTACTTCGGCTTGCTGCGGGAACAGATGCAGGAAAATACTATCTTGCAACGATGCAGGACAAAAGTGCGGAGGGACAGAGGAGAATTTCCCGGCACAAAGGAATGCGGGCCGGGAAGGGCTTTTGGACGGTAGAGCAGCCGGTCGACATTCATCTGGCATTGGAAAAAATGGCGGGCGGAGGGCGGATTGCATTGCTGGAATGCATATCCAATTTGACTGCAAATGAGATGTTTGCCGGGGGGCGTTGTCTGCCGGAAAAGAACGTGGCGGAAAAAATCATCCGGGATATCGGTGCGCTTGGCGAAGGACTGACACATCTTGTGATGGTTGGCTGCAATGTATTTGAAGACGGAACGGTTTATGACGGTGCGACAATGGCATTTATCCGCGTGATGGGCAGGATTCACAGAGAGCTGGCGGCGTCGGCAGATCGGGTGGTGGAGCTGGCAGCGGGGATTCCGATTTTGGTAAAGTGACGAAAGGAGCAGCCATATGCAAATCATCAAAGCGTTTTTTATCGCGTTTTCAATCTATTCGAGGATTCCGGTTCCGCAGCTTGCCTGGAAGGAGGAGGACATGAAATATATGCTCTGCTTTTTCCCGTGGGTCGGGGCGGTGATTGGAATCTGCCTGTATCTCTGGAACCTTTTGTGCGGGAGGCTTGGAATCGGGGAGCTTTGCCGTATCGCGGCCGGAATGGTAATTCCGTTGCTTTTGACCGGCGGTATTCATGTGGATGGCTTTCTGGATACAATGGATGCGTTTCATTCGTATCAGCCCAGGGAAAAAAAGCTGCAGATTTTGAAGGACTCCCATATCGGGGCGTTTGCGGTTATTATGCTTGCCGCATATGGCCTGCTTTATCTGGCAGCGCTTTCCGAGATAAAAAGCGGAGCGCCGCTTCAAATCGTATGTATGGGATTTTTTCTGGCGCGCTGCCTGAGCGGAATTGGCGCGGTGTTCCTTCCGCTTGCCAAATCCGACGGCATGCTGGCACAGCTTGCAAACCGTTCTCACAGGAAAATCGTTGCCTGCCTGCTGTGGCTGCAGTGTACGGTCTGTGTCGGCGGTATGCTGGCCTGTTCATTTGCGGCGGGTCTTGTGTCTGTTGCCGCGGCATTCGGTGTATTTGCCTGTTACGGCTTGCGCTGTAAGCGGGAGCTTGGCGGAATTACGGGAGATACGGCAGGGTATTTTGTACTGCTCTGCGAGCTTGGCATCGCAGCGGCGGCAGCCGTGTGCAAGATAGGAGGAATCAGATGAAATTAGTGATCGGCGGATGTGCGCAGGGGAAGCTTACATATGTGCTTCACAAATACCGGCTGGGGGAGGATGCGGTGTGGGACGGCTGCCTGCCGGCTTCTGGGGAGGTCTGCGGTAAGACCGTGGTGATCCATCAGTTTCATCTCTGGGTAAGAAGGCGGCTTTTAGAAAACGGACGTCCAGAGGAAGAGATATTGGAATTTTTGAAGGAATGTCCGGATTGTGTGCTGATCAGCGATGAAATCGGAAACGGGATTGTGCCCATAGATGCAGGAGAACGGGAATACCGGGAGCGGACGGGCCGCATTTTAATACGGCTTGCAGAACAGGCAGAGGAGGTGGAACGGGTGATATGCGGGATTGGACAGAAAATCAAGTGACAGCCGTATGGATACGGCATGGGGCAGCGGAGGCCAACCGGGAACATCGGTATCTGGGAAAAACAGACCAGCCGCTTTCAGAACCGGGCCGGGCAGAGCTTTTGGAAAAGCAGAGGAGGGCTTTTATCCAAAGCTGCGGTATGTATTTTCCAGCCCGATGAAGCGCTGCGTGCAGACGGCAGAAGCTCTTTATCCGGATATCGCGCCTACTTTGATCCCGGAGTGGGAGGAAATGGATTTCGGGAGGTTTGAGCTGAAAAATTACCGGGAATTAAAAGAGGACGCGTATTATCAGGCATGGATAGACAGCGGCGGAACGCTGCCGTTCCCGGAGGGGGAAAGCAGGGAGGCGTTTATCCGGCGCTGTGAGGCAGGATTTCAGAGGATGCGGGGAATGCTTGGGAGGCGGCCGGCAGAAGAGGGCGCAAATGCCGTTACGGCAGGAATGGTGGTGCACGGCGGTACGATGATGGCGCTTTTTAGCAGGTATTGCGGCGGAGCATATTTTGATTATCAGACGGCAAATGGGGATGGCTTCCGGTGCCGGATAGCAGGCTGCGGGGAACGGGCGGTTTTGACAGCCCTAAGGCCGCTTGCTGCCGATGCGCGTCTCGAAAAGGGGAGAAAAGGATGAGTGGTCATATGATCGCATTTGTGGGCGGATTTCTGCTGGATCTGCTGCTGGGCGATCCGTATGCTCTGCCGCATCCAATCCGGCTGATCGGAAAACTGGTGGAAGGATTGGAGCGTTTACTGCGCAGAAAAGGAGAAGGACAGACGAAGGAGGCGCAATTGCGGCAGGGCGTCTGGCTGGTGGTCGGCGTGCTTGCCGGGACGGCGGCGGCAGCTTTTAGCCTGCTTATTTTGGCGCGTCGGATACATCCCTGGGCGGGGATTGCAGCCGAGCTTGTGATGACCTATCAGCTTCTTGCGGCTAAATGCTTAAAAACAGAGAGTATGAAGGTGTTTCGGCGTTTGCAGGCGGGGGATCCGGAGGGGGCGAGAAGGGCTGTTTCCATGATTGTAGGCAGGGATACGGCTGCGCTGGATGAGGAGGGAATTACAAAGGCGGCAATTGAAACCGTAGCGGAAAATACCGCGGACGGCGTGATTGCCCCTATGCTGTATACGGCGCTGTTCGGCCCGGTCTGCGGCTTTCTCTATAAAGCGGTCAATACGATGGATTCTATGGTCGGTTACAAAAACGGGAAATACCTGTATTTTGGCAGGGCAGCCGCAAAGCTGGATGATGCTCTGAACTGGATTCCATCACGCCTTAGCGCTTGTTTTATGATAGCAGCCGCCTTTCTGTGTCTGGGCGTCTGTCTGGCTGCGGAAGCAATGCTGTGGTTTGTCTGGCAGGCAGCAATGTAAAAATCGAATGAAAAAAGAGGAGGAAGCACATGCAAGGAATTCATGGAGGCGATATCTACAGGAACGGTGTAGCCTATGATTTTTCCGTAAATATCAATCCGCTCGGTGTGCCCGCGGAGGTGACAGAAGCCCTGCATGAGGCAGTGGAGCACTGCAGCCATTATCCGGATCTGATATCGGAACAGCTGCGTCAGTCGGTCGGCGCCATGCTTGGTGTACCAGAGGATAGTTTGCTGTTTGGCAACGGAGCCTCCGAACTCTTTCTGGCGATTATAAACGGGCTTCGGCCAAAGAAAACGCTCATACCGGTACCGTCCTTTTTCGGATCTGCCTATGCGGCGGGGGCGG
>CANDKL010000153.1 GCA_947385255.1 uncultured Roseburia sp.
GAGATATGAGGCTGTGACTGGAGTTCAGACGTGTGCTCTTCCGATCTAAAACGGCCAGGAGGTCATGCAGGAGGTCGTAGATCCAGAGGATTCAACAAAGACCTATTCGGTACCTGTTTACCGGATAACCGCATCACTCAAATGTAAAAATGCAAACTGCCCGTTAGCAAATAAAATGCTGAGCGTTACAGGCAGATCCGACAGGAAGTTAACCGGCAATGACAAACAAAACAACTATGTTGAGGTTACGGTAGCACATACGCCGAATACATGTGAAGAGCCCGGCAAAACCGTTTATACCGCAGCAGCAGGCTTTTTTGATAAGGATCAGGCTATTACGTTTGAAGACAGATCCGATACACTCAGCAGGACGGATGTAAAGTTAGCAACCGGCCATGATTATGAGTTTACATGGGTCTGGAAGGGAACAACTGCAGACGGAAAAACCGATGTAACCGTAACAGACGAAAATGAAGCTGATATTGTTGCGTATACGGCAGCAGCTTTAACAAGAACCTGCAAAAATGATCCCAAGGACAGCAAAACGATTGAGGCCGAAAAGGTGGACGTAACAAAAGATCCGGCGAATGCAGAAGATGTTAGCTGTACGCAGGGCGTCATAGCATATTACGATGCAGAAGTGACATTTGATAAAACAGAGACAGATCCAGGGACGAAATATGCCGACAGGAAAGTAATTGTCAAAGAAGCATTAGGGCATAAATACGGATGGATCATTAACGAAGACTGGGAGAGCATTTCAGGGGAAACAACAGGCGTAAAAGCATATTACGGATGCATGAATAAAATTCCAGAAGACGTATGGACAAATGATACCGGAAAATATAATGATTATAACATTCAGGATGTCAACATAGTGAAAAATACGGCTCAATCCTCGGAACCGACCTGCAGTACAAAAGGGGCAACGGTATGGGATTTACAAGTAGCGGACGGTACCGTTATCGGTTCACACGAACAGACGATTGATATTGTTCCAACTGCGCACAAAGCACAGGGCGCCGTTACGATTCAATGGGAAACATTAAAGGCCATCGACCGCGATGCAAACGGCAAGGTTATCTTTTCGGTAAAAGGGAAACGTGCCTGCGCATACGGAAATCATACACTGGACATAGAGGGCCGCGCAACAGCAGAGCTTGGCAGTTTCAGCTGCGGCGAAGCTGCTACGGTAGAATGCACATTTGACTTCGGAACCGGCATTGAAGTAGAAGGCGGACAAAAGCAGCCGCTCACAATAGAAGCAGCCGGACACGATTTGGAGTTTGTAGAAGGAACAGAAGAAAAAGTCTGCGGGCAACCGTACTATCCGGATCACTTCCGCTGTAAGAAATGCGGAAAGGCATTCTTAAATCCAAGCCCGAATTCTGAAACAGTGATTTCTACTACGGCAAACCTGCCGCACGGGTTTGGAACGCCTGTATTTAGCTGGATTGAGCAGGGCAAAACGGCTCAGGCAGTATTTACATGCGCGAACTGCGGAACAACAAGGCAGTTTACGGCTGATGTAGGCAGCCAGTTGATTACCAAGAGGCCAACATGCCAGACCACCGGAACGGCTTATTATCCGGTTGATTTATATTTAACCTCTTTGGAGGACAAATCCGGTTTTTCCGCTGATTACTATCCGGGCAACGTAATCGAAACCCTGCCGGTGATCGGCCACGAATTTGATTCGGAAGGAAATTGCATCTATGGATGCGGCAAGAAATCGGAAGATATTGTAAATGTTATTTATGTCAACGGGCTTACAGACAATGTGATTCGTGATACATGGATTCAAAGAAGTACGGCTGCAGCTTATGAAATTCAGGCTGCGCCAAACCAGTTCGGTTATGACCTGGCAGGCTGGCGTTTTAACAACACAAGTTATGCGTCTACTCAGAAAACTAAGTTACAGACTGACGTTCGAACCGCAATCACTAATACAGAGACAAATGAAATCCGAATTTATGTCCAATACACTGCAGCGGAAAAATCAGCCACTGTAAACGTATATCAGGTTGTAAATGGCACTGCAGGCCAAACTCCAATTCGAACAATATCTGACCTAACAGTAGGCCAGGCACAGCTGTTGTCAGCCGATGAAGCCGTTGGAGGAGCCGTATTTTCTCATTGGGCTGCTGACGACAAAGGAATACAGGTATTAAGCGTAAGCAGAAACTACAATTTATTTATATCGGGTGAAGGTAAAAAAAATGTATATGCCATTTACGTTACGAATCCCGACGAAGAAATGGATCAGAAAAGAATCGTGATATCCGACGTATATACCTCTCAGATAGACGGAGCGGATAAGCTGTCCTTTGTATCCGCAATGAGTATGCCGGAAGGAGCCACATGGGTGAGCAGTGGTTTTATGTACAGCACAAGCAGCACCTTTGGTACCGACAAGGAGGTAACAGATCCGGAAGTGATAGCGGCCTTAACGGTTGGAAGCACCGTTGATGGCGTGAAACAAAAAGCGCTTACCGGACGGACAGCCAATGTCCTGACCATAAACCTTGGCGTAAACAATTCTACGAACAAGGGCAGGGACGTATGGGTACGCGGTTATCTGTTCTATGAGGATTCCGAAGGGAATCTACATGAGTGTTATACAGACGTAGTGAAGACAAACTATACTACGGTAAAAACACAGGAAGAAAATTAGTATTTCACGGTTTGGAAAGGAGGCAGATATTTATGGTAAAATATATAACCCCAGACCAGGAAGTCATCTATTTTGAATCAGATGACGTCCTTACTACGAGTACTGATGTCGATCAGGGCGAAGATGATATGTAGCTCTGGCTGACCAGACCGATAGCAGCCTTCGCAGGATATAGCCAAAAACCCCCTATGCAGCTTATCTGTTGCATAGGGGGTTTTTCGGTCGTACGATTCAAGCACTCCATCGTCCCAGTTATCATCACCAGGACTTGTGACAATGACATTCTCTGCATGAAAATGAGATCGAACTCTTCTTTTTCAGAACACTTTGTACATGTACGGATGGCGTCTGCAAGAAAACTGCAGGGCCGCTGACGGAAGATTTTGTTTTACAGCAGTTTAAAGGCCAATTTACGGTAGAATTCCGCTATTCCATTGAAGTTGCCAGCTTATATTCCAGACGAATAAATGCGATAGCCTGCCCAAATGGAATGCAATCCCCCCTCTATTCTTTTTGTAACGGCGGCTGTTGGTAAAGTTTTCGGTTGATTTCATTTTTTACTATTTCAATTTCGGCTTCAGCGGCTTCTTGACCGCCGCTTTTTAAATGCCGTTCAATTCTTTCAACTAAAGTAAGCTGATCGAAAAGATTCGCGTTCAATTCTTTTTCATTTGATGGCATCTCGTTTCACCCCTCCTTAATTTTGCAAGAACATAATTGGATATGCCTATTATAACATAAATATTAATATATTTCCATATAGTTTTATTATTTCACCATGATAAACGGATTGTACAAATACTGGCTGATGTAAAACAAAAGAAGCCCCCGTACAGCGATAAAACTGCTGTACGGGGGTTTTTTATTATTTCTTTACGGCATTAATCTTCCCAGTCAACTCCGCCTTCGCCCTCACCGTTGCCATTGCCCGGGCTTGTCAGAATGACATCCTCCGCCGTAAAATAAGTTACTTCCAGAACCGGAATCTCGTAATTGCGCATAAATGACCGCCTCCTTTCCAAATCGGGTGACGCCGTGTCTGCCGGCATTATTCCCCTTGATAAAGCGTTTCAAATACTCCGTTTACAATGTTTGTATAAACGACCTTCGTCTCGCCTGTCGTGTCGCGGTAACGCAGATATCCTCTGGCATATACCGGGCGGTTGGTTACGCTTCCGACGTTGATCGAAAGAGTATTGGTCTTGTCGCCGTCTATGGTGCATACTTTGATTTTTGTATTTCCGCTGTCGAGGACGACTGTATCCTCAGCGTTGTCGCCTGTAAATACAGATGCGGCAGTTCCGTACAGGATTCCGCTGTCAAGCCGCGTGAAGCCGTCCGGGATGCTTATCGTTGCGGTAAAGGAAACTTTGTTTGCACCGTCTACTTTGGATGCATACACCTTTGTCATTGCAATGGTGGGAGAGGGTTTTTCCTTATCCTTTTCATCCGTTACATAAACCGCGTATACTGTGATTTCATCAGCGGACTGGACATAAACCTGATAGCTTTCGCCGGTTCCCAGTACGTTCTGCTCCCCGTCCGCCCAGTGGGAGAACAGGTAGGTTGACCCTGCTGCAGTAATCGTCTTGTTTGCTTCTGTAATCGTCACGTCGCAGTTTTCACCGATGTTCGCTTCCGTTACGTCCGCTTCGCCGGATGCTTTGATTTCGTTACCGTCTTTGTCCACATATGCGATTTTAACCGTTCCGGTCTGGGCTTCGGCCGGTGTATAGATTGCCTGAACCGTAATCGGCTGCTTCTCTGCCAAAGCGGCAATGATTTCCGCCTTAAGAGTGGTTTTTTCTGTCTCTGTCGCATACGTTTTTCCGTCGAACGACCAGCCTTCAAAGGTGTAGCCGAAACGGTTCGGAGCGGTCGGAATCTCTACGTCTGTTACGTCTGTAAGATAATCCTTCTCCGAGATGATATCGCTGCCGTTTACGCCTGTGAATGTCAGGCGGACATACGATACGTTGCACCAGGTACATTTCCCATCTACGATATTATGGCGGTCAAGCTTCGGCAGATCCACCATTTCTTCCAATGCATAGTAATCGCTGCTAAAGAGATGTTTGTCCGGATGCTGTCTTAAATCAATGTTGACGGAATAATAAGCGGTAGCTCCGTTCTGGCATGTCTGCGTACCTTCCGTATAGGTTCCCTCGGGATCAATCTGTGCGTCAAAGGTCCGGATGCTGTCCTTGCTGTGGCAGCGGCTGCATTCAAATACAGCCTGGATAATCTCGTATTTTTTAATCCACTGGAATGCGACCGGATTGCCGTAGGTGTGATCCTGTGCCTCATAGGAAATGTCGGCTTCCATCGTTGCGGAGCGGTTGCCGTAGTTCTTCCCGCAGTTCGCGCAGTGGTAATGAGCCCCGTAAGAAGGTTTCATGCAGTCATTGCTGGTAGACGCCTCAATACGTGTAAAGCTGTGCCCGTCTGCGAATGTTTTTGTTTTGGTCTTCTGATCGTTTGGTATAGCCACGCTTGCTTCCGGCTGATAGTCTTCCCGGATTTCCGCTTCAAATACTACGCTGCCCGCATTGCAGTCCCCGGATGTAACCGTCGCTATAACGGGGACTTCTTCATGATGCTTCGCGTCGTTTGCGCATACACGGTATGCCGGTACGATAAACCTGCCCGTATAGAGGCTCTTTCCGTCCGACGTAACCAATGGGTTGCCGTCTTTATCCAAAGCCGGCTCTTCTGTCATGTGATCCCAGTCGAGCGTTACCTGCGTACTGTAATCGTGGTTCTTTTTCGGTAATGTAACTTTTTCCTCGCGGGATGCGACTTTTTCAATGTCCGTCCCACCGTCTACGGTTCCATAATACTCTACGTCATAGATGACCTCACCGTCTGTTTCACAGGTCTCCGCGGTATAGGACTTGGCTTTGATTGCGATGGTTCCTTCCGCCGGTGTAAACGTGTCGCCTTTTTTCACAAAGGTGCTGCTTGCGTTCTGCCGATCTGTGGGAGCGTCGCAGTCTTCCCTGGTACATACGCGCGAGCCGGTAATGCTACATACAGGAACGGTACAGTCTTTTTCGCCGATTGTTACGGTTGCTGTTGCTGTCGGATCCTTTGTAAATGTTGTCCACTGAACCGTATTACTCCATGCATGGCCCAATGCCGGTACAGTGCCGGTATGCTCATACGCCGGTACTGCCTGGCCGTTAACGGTTACGTTTGCAACCGTTTTTCCGACGCCGGGTTTCGTACAGGTCGGTTCTGTGTCATAGGAATTTGACAGCTTGGCAGATACCCTGCGGATTGTCTTTCCTTTGCCGTCCGGCTGGGTTGTTGTCCATTTGACCGTATTTCCTGCGCCTACGGTAAGCTCCTGCCCTTCCAGATCTTTGCCTGCTCCGTCGCAGTTGGCAGACTGACATTCATAAGCATAATAGATTTCCTTGTCTGTTCCGTTAATAAATCCTGCCGCATCCCAAACAGGAGCTTTGTAATCATGTCCTGTCGCCTCATGCGTCTTTGTCAGATAAATTAAACCTTTGTTTTCTGCCGGAGCTTCTGTGCCGCCTTCTGTTTCCGTAACGGCGGCCGTCCCTGTCGGCGTACTGGCTGATGTATTGAAGTTCGTGATTGTTTTGCCGTCGTCTGTTGTGATTGTAATAGCCCAGACGTTTACGCCGTCCTGTGTACAGGTAAGCTTCTTGTAAACATTGGTATATAAACCGCCGTATGTTGCGTTACCTTTGTCGGATTCCGTGATTCGCTTAAATGCACCCGTATCTGTAGGTTGAATGATTACATTTGTAGTATGGTGCTCGTCATGGGAGCATGTCAGCTTTACCCTGACGTCTGTAGGATTCTCCGGATCAAAGTTCGGCTGTTTGCTGTCCCATGCCACGTCATCCGTTAACTTCACCTGGAAATCATGACCCGTCGCTTTTGTGCCCGTCTTCAGCTGAACCGGTTTTCCGTCGCTCAGTTCGCTGTATTCCTGAACCGGCTTCCCATCGTCGGTTTTACATTTTACAATGATATCGTATACAGCTTCGCCATCTGCAGTACAGGTGCTCTCCAGCGTCTTGTTTGTGTTCTTTACCTGTTTCAGAAAGGCTTCTGCTCCTGTAGCAGTGATTCCTCCGCTAACTGCTATGTTGGCTGCTTCAAATCCGTCTTCCGGTGTGGTTTCGCTGGTATCGGCTGCCGCTGCAGCCTGCTTTTTCGTCACCGTGATTGTGCCGTTGCAGGTTGGGTTCTGGCATTTTAATGTAACCTTTGCGCCTTTGGCGACGTCATAATAGTTGCCGGATGCCGGCGAATCGTCCGCCCATGCTACAGCAGTCGAATCTGTACTGTCGATCACCAGCTTATGGCCGATTACGATGTTCTCGTCCTCTACGCCGCCTTTAAATTCGGCTTTGAAGCTTTCCTTTCCTTCTGCCGGTTCATTTTCCCTGTACTCACACAGAGGATCTCCGAATCCATCCTTGAGTACATTGCCGTTTGCGTCCTTTAAGGTATGCACGCACGCGCGGTCAAACTCAACGATGACAGGGTAGGAAACTGCCGTCGGCGTTTTACAATCATAGTTCGCGGGCGGTACGGCTTCGTCCGTATTTACCCTTAAATTTGTTCTCGCAATGGTTGCGCCGCATTTTAAACAGGTAAACGTCGCTTTTGCAAGCCTGGCGTTCTTATCCTG
>CANDKL010000154.1 GCA_947385255.1 uncultured Roseburia sp.
ACGGCGGAAACCGCATTGCAGTACTCCGCGCCTTCGGTTGCGGCAGATACCGTACCGCGGACAGAAGGAACGCACAGCTTAACGCCGTCCGGCGGTATGGCGGCGGATTATACCTTTGCCTATACGGCGGGCAGCCTTACGATTGTACGGCGCGACGCCGCGGAAGGAGTGGACGGCCAGTATACCGTAACCGCGCCGCAGGGCACGGACGGCTGGTATACGGCGGACATTGCAATTACGCCGAACGCGGGCTATGCCATTGGCGACAGCGAGGAAGCGATTACCGGAACAGGCATGACGCTTACCGAGGATACCGCTTCCGGCACACGGGAATTTTATATTCAAAACACGCAGACGGGCGAGATTTTCAAGCTCTCATCTCTGTCCTACAAAAAGGACGCGCAGGCTCCGGTTATCGGCGGCTTTGCGGCGGCTCCGGACAATACAGGCAGGCAGACGGTAACCTTTACGGTATCGGACGCGTTGAGCGGAATCGATCCGGAGAGCATTGCAGTGAAGAAAGGCGAAGAGACTGTTGCAGCGTCTATCGAAAACGGCGTATGCCGGTTTGCGACGGCAGGAGCGGGCGCCTATACCGTAAGCATCAAAGATATCGCCGGAAATACGGCAAGTAAGGAATTGACTGTATCGGCGCTGCGCTTTGACAGCAAGGGCGGAAGCGCGTGCGAGGCCATGGATTTGGTTGCCGGCGCAGCCTATGGCACGCTGCCGCAGACGACGCGGGCAGGCTATGAATTTGCGGGCTGGAAGGACGCGGCAGGAAACGACGCGACGGCAGAGTCCGTAGCAGGCGAAGAAGACGTGGTGCTGACCGCGGAGTGGACGATGATCCCTGCAAAAGCGCCGACCGTAACGGCAGAACAAACGGATGTGCAGACGGTATACGGCACAGCGGCGGTCTTAAAGGTAACAGCCGAACCGGACGCAGGTACCGCTTATACACTGGAATACCAGTGGTATCTGGTAAAAGACGGCGCGGAAACGGCAGCAGAGGGCGGAACGGGCGCAGAGCTCACCATTCCGGGTACGCTTGCTGCAGGCAGCTATACCTACCGCTGCAGAGTGACAGCGAAGCGCGACGACAATCAGGACGCGGCAGATGCGGATTCCGAGGATATTACCGTGACCGTTGCGCCGAAGACCGTAAATCTTGTTTTTGGCAATACGCAGGAACGGGTTTACGACGGAACAGCATCCAATATAACGGCAGCTGTAAACGGCTTAGTAGAAGGAGATGTCTGTGAAGTAACCGTAACCGGCGGAACGGAAAAGAACGCCGGAACACATACGGCGGAGGCTGCGGTTTCGTTTGCGGACGGAACGGAAGGCAATTATACTGTAACCGGTGCACGCAGCGCAGAATATACGATTACGCCGAAGGCGGCGGAAATCGTATGGAGCGGAAACGGAAGCCGCGCCTATGACGGAAAGGCGTCCAATGTAACGGCAGCCATAAATGGACTGGCAGAAGGAGATACCTGCAATGTGACCGTAACCGGCGGAACGGAAAAGAATGCGGGAAGCCACGAAGCGAAGGCAGAGCTTGCATTCGCGGAAGGAATCGAAGGCAATTACACGGTGAGCGGCGAGCGCACCGCAGCATACACGATTACGCCGAAGGCGGCAGAAATCGTATGGAGTGTCCAGAAGGAACGGGTATACGACGGAAAGGCGTCGAATGTAACGGCAACTGTAACCGGCCTGGTTGATGGGGATACCTGCAATGTGACCGTAAGCGGCGGAACGGAAAAGAACGCGGGAAGCCATACGGCAAAAGCAGAGCTGGTATTCGCGGAAGGAATGGAAGGCAATTACACGGTGAGCGGCGAGCGCACCGCAGTATACACGATTACGCCAAAGGCGGCGGAAATCGTATGGAGCGGAAACGGAAGCCGCGCCTATGACGGAAAGGCGTCGAATGTAACGGCAACTGTAAACGGCTTAGTGGATGGAGATACCTGTAATGTAACCGTAAGCGGCGGAACGGAAAAGAACGCGGGAAGCTATGAGGCGAAGGCGGAGCTTGCATTCGCGGAAGGAATGGAAGGCAATTACACGGTGAGCGGCGAGCGCACCGCAGCATACACGATTACACCGAAGACGGCGGAAATCGTATGGAGCGTCCAGAAGGAACGGGTATATGACGGAAAGGCGTCGAATGTAACGGCATCCGTAACCGGCCTGGTAAGCGGGGATACCTGTAATGTGACCGTAACCGGCGGAACAGAAAAGAACGCGGGAAGCCATACGGCAAAAGCGGAGCTGGTATTCGCGGAAGGAACCGAAGGCAACTACACGGTAAGCGGAGGAGCGGAAGCATCCTACACGATTACGCCGAAGGCGGCACAGATCGCATGGAGCGGCCTGGAGGAGCGGATTTACGACGGAAAGGCGTCGAATGTAACGGTATCCGTAACCGGCCTTGCAGAAGGAGATACCTGCGAGGTTACTGTCATCGGCGGAAGCGAAACAAACGCCGGAATCTACACGGCGAAAGCGGAGCCAGTCTTTGCCAAAGAGCTTGCAGGCAACTACACCGTGACCGGCGAAACGGAAGCGTCTTACACGATTATACAAAAAGATGTCACCCTGATCTGGAACGGAAACGGAAACCGTGTGTATGACGGGACGCCGTCGAATGTAACGGCTGCTGCAGACGGTCTTGTGGAGGGCGATACCTGTGCGGTAACCGTCACCGGAGGAAACGAGATCAATGCGGGGACCTATACCGCAGCGGCAGCACCCGCAAACCCGAACTACCGGTTTGCAGGCGGGATGACGACCACTTATACCATTACAAAGGCAGCGCAGACTATTATCGCAGGCGCACAGGAGTACACAGGCGCGGCCGGTACAAAGGTAACGATTGCGGCATCCGCGTCCGGCGGCGCACTGGCCTATACAGGGAGCGACAATTCCATCGGCACAGTATCCGCGGATGGAACGGTAAGCCTTAGCAAGCCGGGCAAACTGACGGTCACCATTACGGCCCCGGCAACGGAGAACTACGAGGCGGCAGCCTTAAACGTTACCGTCCTCGCGGTTCCGAAGGCTGTATCTGTCAAGAAGGTGTCTTCACCGAAGGCAAAACAGCTGAAGGTAACCTGGAAGAAGGATACGTCAGTAAGCGGCTATGAAATCCAGTACTCGCTGACCAATAAGTTTAAGAAATCGTCGAAGAAGACATGGACGAAAAACGTAAGCAGTAAGAAGAGCAGCCTGACGATTAAGAAATTAAAGGGCGGCAAGAAGTATTACGTGAGAATCCGCGCGTATCAGAAGATCGACGGGAAGAAGTACTACGGCGCTTATGGAAAAGCGAAGAATCAAAAAGTGAAAAAGTAAGAGTCAGTAAAAAACAGGCTCCCCCGCACCGGTTTGCCGGGCGGGGGAGCCTGATCATTTTGAGCTGTTAAGGGCAAGGGTATTTAAACCCAGTCACAAGGCCCGGGCCTATCTTCCCCTTGCTGCTAATTTTCAATTCCCAATTCTAATTTCAACCCTTTTACTAAAGCTGCGGAAAAATTGACAGAGTTATTTTTTGCAAGAATATCGAGCCATTGCGGTATCGTAACTGATTTTTTAATATAAATTTCCTTTGTAATATTCCGAAAATAAGGCATCCATATGTGGACGAACAATGCATTGCCATCCGTCATTGTTGGCTTTGGAAGCTCTTTATTCCTGTTTTCCAAATCCAGAATCGTTACCGCTAAGGCTTCCTGAGCCATAGGAATAATTTCCTCCCTGTTCTCTGCATAAGTCACTAAATTTGGGAAATCTAAAAATTCAATTTCTATTCCATCGTCCGTCTCTTTTGTTTTAACAGGATAAACATAATTTTCTCTCATACCAGCCTCCTAAGCGCATATTTAATGCGCACTTCAATGCGCACCTTGTTCTAATGCGTATTGTAATATGCATCATAGGATTTGTCAAGCACTTTTTACTTTTTCTTGAAAAAATTGATTCTATCGTGTATAATGTTGATAAATATCAGTGACTCCATTGACGTGTAGAAACGGATCTCTAATTAAGCAACCCGTTCACCGTTTACAATGGAGGTATACATATGGTATTTAAAAAAGTCGAGAAAATAATTAAAGCAGATGGATGGAAATTAGTCAGAATTACTGGTTCTCATTATCAGTATAAAAAGGCTGGTTGTGTAGATACTGTAGTGATACCAAATCACAATAGTAAAGACTTGTCCATCGGTGTGATTAAAAGTCTCGAAAAAATTACAGGGTTATCTTTTTCAAGGTAACCCTGTAATTCTATCCAATACAGTCAGAAAAAGGCCTCCGTGCCCTCTTCTTTCCGTTAGATCATTTGCTTAAATACCGCACAGGTTCCATCGCGTATCACTTCAACAAAATGCATCTTACTGCTTTTCGAATAATTCAATCCCATGTATGTATCCTGTGCTGTCTCTCCAACTGCAAGAGAATAGCATACCGAATTTTTTTTATTCTCCCTATACACATAGTTCGCTATTATTTGCGCACACTCCTGAGAACATTCAGCAAATATATTATCTCCGCCATTCATATATATGACGCTTCCCTGTTGTTCTAATATTTCAGCAAAGCGAAACAATGTTTCCTTGATGGAATTACTAAAACATTTTAATTCTTCTAATTTTCCCTCAAGTATAAGCTGCTGAAGTTTTGTTCCAACAGAATCTCCGTCTATTGCAATATACATGATCTTCCCCTGCCCCTTTTCAAAAATTCCCAGAAATCCGGATTTGCATGGATACATTTTATTACTTCAATACACAGATTGATCACAATTCTCCCCTGATCTTCGGTCAACTCTATATCATTTTCTGAATAATGCGCTGCTATATTACGATATTCCCGTAATGAAGCGATCAGATTTGGAACCGTAGATAATTTTAAAATTTCTTTTTTTAGTCCAAACTCAACATATCTTCTTGAAAAATATGTCAATATACCCACTGGATCTTTTTTATCCGATACAACGATCTTATATTTCTGGCAAAAGTTCTTGCATTCCTCATCAACCTGAATATATTCAATCAAGGAATTGATAATGTTTGCATTTCCTATCGTCACATTATCTACAACGCTTCGATAATTTACATCTGAAAAAAATTCTTTGATACCGCTGCACAATCCGTCATATAAAATCTTTAACGGTCCGTCCTCTGTCCGCTCCTGCACCGTAAACAGCCTGCAAAGTTCTTCATTATAATAGATTAAATCAAAATAGCTGACCTTCGCTAACTGACCTATACAATCTACTTTTTTCATCCTTATATATTCATAATCGCGTCCACGGACCATTGACTGACTGGGGCTTGTCTTCAATAAAAGATAATAAATCCTATCAATCCGGCACAAACTGGCAGCCATAAACAATAAAGAGGATGTCGCTTTCTGCCCATTACTCAAATCAACGATTTTTTCATCATCATTTGCAAACATATAAAGAAGTTTTGATGTATCAATGCCTCCGTCTGAATTGATTCGTATACCTTCTCTTATAATATCACCAAAATACTTTCTGTAAATCGCAATCTGTTCATTCTGCAGCCGTTCACTTTCAGGACTGTCAAGAATCACCACCTTATGAATTATGCTTTGCGGCTCAGACTCCTTTACAGCTTTCGCTACCAGCTCTACTGTATCCAGATTAAGATTGCCTATTGTATAAAACACAGCCATTTTCTTTTATCTCCTTGTATTTATTATTATCCTGACTTTTATTGACAGCCAAAGCACCACAAACATAATGGTCAAAAACAAAACCTGGCACAGGACGGGAGGGTTGTCAAACGGATTTCACCTTAATCTGGTACTTCAAATGCTGCTCCTTATGATAAAGGGCAAAATCCTGCCGGGAAATTTTGACATATACCTTTTCTCCCTTTTTCAAGGATCCGTTAAACTGCTTTTTCCAGCCGCTTAAATTCACGATATTATTTTCCGAGAGCTTTTTGTTTCCTTTATACGTCGTCGCCTTCATTTCATAGGACTGGCTGTCCGGCAGGGAAACCAGGACACGGTAATGGCCGTCCTTCGGCGCTTTAAAGACAAACCAGTCCGTATCGCCTGTCATAAGACAGCCGGTATATGTCTTTTTGACCTTGAGCGCGTCTGCTTTTGCCTTGCTGTTATTATTTTCCGTTTCAAAATTTTTAACCGCTTTGGAAACGATCCGAATCCGGAATGTTCCCGTATAATAGTCGTAGCTGTCGTCGGCCGTGACAGACAGCGTCACTCGGGTGCCTTTTTTAAACGCGTAATTTTTCGAAGTCCAGGTTTTATAAGCTCCGGCGCCGTCGGCGCTTTCGTTATCCACGACCTCCTCATACAGCCGGTTATTGGCCGTAATCTTATATTCGCGGGACCAGTAACCGCACAGCTCCTTCGTCTCGTTGTGAACGTAGCTGACCGGCTGTACCTCTGCATAGAGATATCCCTTGGACGGCATAACAAACGTATAATCCGTCGTTACGTTATTCTGCATCGAAACCTCATACCAGCGGTTTAGCTCCAGCGACTGAGCCGCCTCCGCGGCAACAGGCGCCACGAACATGCCGGCCATAGCAGCCAGGCACAGTGCCAGCGCTGCCGCCGCTAATTTTTTCATGCATCGTTTGATTTTGTTGATTCCTCTCATTTGTCTGTTCTCCTTTTTCTTTTTTTATATTCATAAGACGACATGCTGTCCTCTTAATCCTATCTTGCTCTGTCGGTTTAAGAACCTTCGCCGGCCCATTCACCGATTAATGTCTGGTCGTTGACGGTCGCTTTTCGAATCAAATTCAGAGTAAATCTCTGCTGCAGTCACGCCGTATATCTCCGTATTTAGAATATCCTTCCATATATGCCATCTGAATTATACCACAAAGTACGACAAAATAACATTTGTATTTTCATAAAGATACATTCATTGGTTACTTTTCATGGGGGTGAGGAAAGGTTTTTTCAAAAGCCACGCTTGGAGCAAAACCACCTTAAGTCCGCTGACGCGCTTCCGCTCGTAAAAAACGCAGCGGTACTAAGCGTGTGACGGCTGCAGGCAGCCGCCACGCGCTAAGGACCGGCGTTTTTTAAAGGTCAGCAGACTTAAGGCGGTTTTGCTCCGGGCTGGTTTTCGGCAAATATTGTCTCCCTCCTGCAGAGACCTGCATTTCGCAATCTTTCCGGTATATTTGCTGTTACAGATATCGAATAAACCTGAAGAAGTGTATGATACAACCATTCCGATATATCTGTTATACAAGTATCGCATCATGAAAGCT
>CANDKL010000155.1 GCA_947385255.1 uncultured Roseburia sp.
TCCCAAATCCCCGGTAATGATTTTATCATAGTCCAAAGGCTTCCGTTTAAAATCCTCCAGATTCTGCTCGATGACATCTGCCGCTGCCGGCGCCATTGCAGCGCCCATATTCATGGAATCCTTAATGCCCATATCTACGATTTTACCAGTGGTAATTCCGGTAATTCGTACCTTTCCTTTTTTGCCGGACAATAAAAAGGCTCCGCTTCCGGTAACAGTCCAGGTAGCCGATACGGGCCTTTGGTTGGCGTACTCCAGGGGAAAACGAAACTGCTTCTCCGCACTGGCAAAATGGCTGGATGTAAGAGCCGCTGCGGTTTTGGCGTATCCTGCGCCAACGCACATGGCCGCTAAGGATAATGACTCTCCTGCCGTGGAACAGGCGCCGTACAGGCCAAACAGCGGGATTTCATAATCCATCAGGCCAAAAGAGGTTGCGATATTCTGCCCCAGCAGATCTCCGGCAAACAGATAACGGATATCCTCCGGTGTAAGGCCGGCTTTTCCCATGGCAAGAGAAAGCGCTTCCTTTTGCAGTGTGCTCTCCGCCATTTCCCAGGTGTCTTCGCCGAATTTATCGTCCTCACAAATCATGTCAAATGCTTTGCCAAGCGGTCCCTCACCTTCTTTTTTTCCGACGACGGAGGCGCTGGAAATGAGATAGACTTCTTTGGGAAAGGTGAGGCTTTGTTGTCCGATATCGTATTTTTCTTTTACTGACATAGCGTATTTCTCTCCTGTATTGTTTGATACTGTTAGTATTTCTTTTTACAGGAGGATTATGCAGCCGGACATGCAAAAATGACGCAATTTGCCAAAAAAATATCAGAGTGTGCCTCAAAACACACTCTGATGCCAACCCAGGCTGCTCCTTCGGTTTATGCGTCAACATCTACCGTCCAGCCATATTTATCCTCTGCATCCCCCCACTGAATGCCGGTAAGATAATCGTATAGCTTCTGCGTCAGTTTTCCGATTTTAAAATCATTTACCTTTACGGAATCCTCGCGGTATACAAACTCCCCAACCGGTGAAACAACGGCTGCCGTACCCGTGCCAAAAGCCTCCTCCAGGCTGCCGTCATGGCCTGCTTTCATCAAATCGTCAATCGCCAGATGCGTCTCATGAACCGTATATCCCCAGTCCTTTAAGATGTGAAGAATCGAATCTCTGGTAATTCCGGCCAGTACGGTTCCTTCAATCGGCGCAGTATAAATCTCACCGCCGATCTGAAACATAATATTCATCGTACCGACCTCTTCTACATATTTGCGGTGTACGCCGTCCAGCCAGAGTACCTGCGTACAGCCCATTTTCTCTGCCTTCACCTGTCCCAGGATCGATCCTGCGTAATTGCCTCCGCATTTGGTAAAGCCGGTACCGCCCTGTACGGCGCGGACCAGCTCATCCTCCACCAAAATCTTAACCGGATTGATGCCTTCTGCGTAATAAGCGCCTACCGGACAGCAGATTACCATAAATTTGTAGCTGGTCGCCATGTGCACGCCAAGCGCGGTTTCCGTTGCAAACATAAACGGACGGATATACAGTGAGGTTCCCGGCTCCGACGGAACCCAATCGCGTTCTGTTTTTACAAGCTCTTTTACCGCTTTCACAAACATATCTACCGGAACTGCCGGCATACACAGACGCTCGTTGGATACGATCATACGCTTCGCGTTCATTTCCGGACGGAACAGCTGGATTTTGCCCTCTTTGGTACGGTAGGCTTTCATCCCTTCAAAGGTTTCCTGCGCATAGTGCAGCGTCACACAGGCCGGATCCAGGGTAATTGGCTCGTAAGGTACGATTCTGGCATCCTTCCAGCCCTCCTCCTTCGTCCAGTCCATCACAAACATGTAGTCCGTCATGTATTTCCCGAATCCCAGATTCCTCTGATCGGGTTTTTCTTTCAGCTGCTCTCTTTTTTCAAATCTGATTTCCATACCTTTAACCTCCGATATATTCTTGTCTTTTCAGTAAATTTACGGTCCGAAAGCCTTGCGGGACAGCGGCCGCATGAACTGTTACTATTATTATACTTTTTTTTCCATGTGTCAAGATTATTCCGGGGGCTTATATGGGATATAATCTGATGTTATGTTACGGATTCACGAATCCTGCTCCATTACAGGAAAGGTAAGAATCACCTTAAACAAATCTCCGTCTACCACCAGCTCAAACTCCCCCTGCATCAACTCTGTTAAGCTCTTTGCAATCGAAAGCCCGAGTCCGTTTCCTTCTGTATTCCGCGAGCTGTCTCCCCTCACAAACCGCTTCATCAGCTCATCACTGTCAATGTTTAACGCGTATTTTGAGATATTCCGAAAAATAATCTGCTCGCTTTGTTTCTTTTTTTCAATGTTGACATAGGCTCTGGTAGAGGGTTGCGCGTATTTACAGATATTGTTCATCAGATTGTCAAAAATCCGCCACAAATGCCTGGGATCGGCGGAAATCACAGCCTCCTCGGTATTGCTTTGGACAATCAGCTCTATCTGGTTTGCCTTTAATTTTTCCTCAAATTCCCCGATGGTCTGTGTAAGCATGACCTGTGCGTCGCAGTCCTCCCATGCAACCGCAAGGCTTCCGGCAGACGCCTTTGAGGCTTCAATCAAATCCTCAATCAGTTTTTTCAGACGTGTGGACTGACGGCTCAAAACCTCTAAGTATTCCTGTACGGCAGGATTATCTGCTTCCTTCTTTTCCAGCAAATCCACATAGTTGATGATTGAGGTTAAAGGCGTTTTAATGTCATGGCTGACATTGGTAATCAGTTCGGTCTGAAACCGTTCGCTCTTAAGCTGCTCGGCAACGGCACAGCGGATGCCTTCTCTGATATTGTTTAAATTGTTGCCATGCTTCTTTAAATCCCAGAACATATGCCGCGTATCCAGGCGGCTTTCCATATCGCCCGACGCGAGCCTTTCACCCTCCTGCTGTAATTTTTTCATCTGCAGCAGGCACAGGGTAAGAAATCCGTACAATACCAGCTTTTCCAAAAACCAGAGAAATATCTGTACATTCCTATGATACGTTGTAGAGCACAAACCGACAAACTCAAAAATTGCCAGAACCAGCATCACAATCCAGGCCCTCCAAAGCAGCGGGGCGGCACGGTTCAGTTTTTCTGCAATGCTGCGGACAAGGTGCAGGGCTTTTGCACAAATGCGCCAGCAAATGGTATTTTTCCACCATTTTCCAAGCTTCAAGCGTACGGCGGCGTCCATACAGCACAAAAGCGCCAGTATCTCCGCTGCAAGCCCCACCAGGACCCCATACCATACCGCAATCCAGATATTCATGTAACGGATGCAATATGCCGCCGTACCAAGCAGCAGCGTATAAATCCCTGCCATGCCGATCAGGAATATATCATAGGGTATTTTTTCCAGCCACTCTCCCGTAATCTCTTTGGAATTCTTATGGCCTGCCGCCGCAAGCAAAAAACCAAGGGAGAGGAAAAACAGAATGCCAGAAACCAGAACGATTCCAAATGCAGCATACCGCAGGGAAAAAAACAGATGAATCAGATAGTTTGCCTGGACAAAGAAATCCTGCTTCCGCCAGTTTTCCAGTTTTCCGAATACATTCTGGTTAAAAAAACCCCCTTCCGTGTCCAGCGGTTCGTTGACATAAGACAGCACATAATAGGGCTCTGTATCTCCCAAATCATAAATATTCGTGAAGATATATCCGTCCTGCACAAAAAATTCTTCGAAATTTTCCTCCCCCTCATTATCGGATACCATTCTTCCCATCCCGGGAATATCCTTCTGTGACGCAATCAAAATATCGGAAAGATTCCAGATCTGTCCGTTCAGAAAAACCCTCTCCAGGTTGGGATCCTCCACTGAATTGTCCTTCGTATCCTTCCAGAAGTAAATTGTTTCCCCATCTGACTCGTACGATGCTATGCGTTCCTGTACATCAAAATAGCATTCCACAAACGACGTGAGCGGATATACGGCGCCGTCCGCTACACAAAAAAAGCTGTCGGTATCCCAGGCGTAAAAAACATCTTCAATGTTTTTTTTGTCGGTCCGGCATTCGCTTTCGTTATAGACCGAATAGGAATCGAACAGGCTTGTCCCCACCTGAAAATTCGTGGCATCCCCCAGACTGTAGGTATGGATATACAGCATATCCTCCGTTACTTTTTTGTCAAAATTACATATCTTGTAAATACTTCTATTGTTGAGGTCCAATCCATCCAGGCTCTCTGCCTGTATCACACCATAACGGAAATTTGTGTCCCCCAAAAGCTCCATGCCAAAATCATTCTTAAAATTGACCGCCGCCCGAACGGAATATTTATTGCAGATGCCGTCCTTTGCCTCTTCCCAGATATCCGCTTCACTCCGATTATAAGTGTTCACGGCGTCTCCTGCCAGCATGACAAAAAAAGCGCCTGCCATGAAATTAAAGCTGAGTATGCTAAGAATTGCCGCGCATATTTTCACCCATCTTTTATACAAAAACTGTGTCATCCGTTATCATCCTCCATTTTATATCCCCTGCCCCATACTACCTTTAAGTAACGGGGATTAGCGGGGTCATATTCCAATTTCTCACGGAGGTGCCTGATATGTACCGCTACTGTATTTTCTGTGCCGAATGCCACATCCTTCCAGACCTGCTGGTAAATCTGCGCAGGAGAAAAGACCTGTCCCTTGTGATCCAGTAAGAGCTTTAAGATGTCGTATTCGGTGCGGGTTAAGGAAACGGCTTCTCCGTCTAAGGAAACCTCCTTCGCTTTGTCATCCAGCTCAATTCCGCCAATCGAAAGCACATCCTCTTTGATGTTCCCTCCGCCCAGCTTCATATAGCGCCTCAGCTGAGATTTTACCCTTGCCTGCAGCTCTACCGGATTAAAGGGCTTAGTCACATAGTCGTCCGCGCCTACGGTAAGGCCGAGCACCTTGTCTATATCTTCACTTTTGGCAGTAAGTAAAATAACCGGCACATTACTGATTTCCCGGATTTTTACCATGGCTGTAATACCGTCCATAACGGGCATCATAATATCCATTAACACCAGGTGGATTTCCTTTTCCTTTATCACAGCCAGCGCTTCCTGACCGTTAAATGCTTCTACAACCTCATAACCGTCACTGACCAGGTAGATCCGCAGAGCGGATACAATATCCTTTTCATCATCACATATTAGTATACGATACATAGCTTCCTCCATTAGTTTATGATATATCATGGGATCATTGTAGCGGATTTTTTATGAACATAAAAGGCGGCAACTCTTTAAGATTTCCTTAAGGTGCCGCATGGCATAGAGGTATCCTTTAGGATTTCATTAAGGTGCTGCATGTCTATGGCACAATAATACTGGATTATAATAGACTTTGCATTCTGATTATGAAAATCAAAGAATAATGAAACAGAGCCGTTTATCCCAATCCGATACACGGCTCTGCTTCTTTTTCTATTGTCTGAACCTGCTTACCTGCAGGACGTGCTGATCGACTCAATCGCGACCGCCCCGCCGCGTACGATTTCAATGTGCCGGAATTTACTCCGGAGCAAGGCAATCAGCTCATTGTTCCTGCGTTCGGTCAGCTTGCATTCCAAAAGCACGCTGTCTTTGCCGATATCGGCGACTTGTACGTCGAACACCTGCGCTATCTGGAATACTTCTTCTTTGTCCGCCGTCGTGCAGCGCAGCACCTTGGCAAACAAAATTTCTTTCATGTGAAGCGGCACGTTCGTCAAATCAATGACCTTTATGACCTCTACCATGCGGTTTAACTGCTTTTTGATCTGCTCGAACGTGATGTCGTCGCTGGCGACGCAGATGGTCATGCGCGATACCGTCTCGTCTTCTGTCGTCCCGACCGTTAAGCTCTGTAAATTGTAGGATTTGCCGGAAAACAGCCCGGAAACCTTTGCAAGCACGCCCACATCATTTTCTACATAAAGTGCAATCCATCTGTTTTTCATATCCGTCCCCTCCTATTTCAGAATCATCTTACTCATCGGATTGCCGCCCTGTACCATAGGAAGCACAAGCTCGTCGCTGGATATCATAAATTCGATCACGGTCGGCGCGTCTGTGTAGCCCTTCGCCTTAGCAAGCGCAGCCGCGATTTCGCCTTCCCGTTCCACACGGATGCCGTGCGCGCCGTATGCCTTTGCAAACTGCATAAAATCCGGCAGGTACGGCGGGCAGGCTTCGTTTGGCCCTTTGCAGTTCGACGGGCAGCCGACGCGCCGGCGCAGGCAGGTCGCTTCATAGCGCTTTCCGTAAAACAGCTGCTGCATCTGGCGCACCATGCCAAGGTACTGGTTGTTTAAAAGGCAGACAATAACCGGCGCGCCTTCCGCTATGGCGGTCGCCATTTCCTGCATGTTCATCTGGAAGCCGCCGTCCCCGGTAATACAAACGACCGGCTTGTCCGGGTTTGCAATTTTGGCCCCGACGGCCGCCGGGAACCCGAATCCCATCGTGCCAAGGCCGCCGGATGTAATAAATTTCTTGTTTTCATCCAATTCCAAATACTGCGTCGCCCACATCTGATGCTGCCCGACGTCAGTCGTAATAATGCCGCAGTCAAACGCGGCGTTGATCCCTTCCATTACCATCTGCGGGGTCATGCCCTTGTCCCGGCGCATCTCAAGCGGGTTTTCTTTATCCCATGCACGGATTTCCTCCAGCCAGCGTTTGGTGTTTTTCGGCTCCGCCCACTCGTTTAACTTTTCCAGCGCCAGCTTTGCGTCCGCTACAATCGGCACGTCCACCACAACATTCCTCGAAATTGCCGCCGTGTCGATATCAATATGTACTATTTTCGCCTTCGGCGCAAATTCATTCAAATCCCCGGTGATCCGGTCGTTAAAACGCGTCCCGATTGAGAAGAGCACGTCGCATTCGCTGACCGCGATATTGGCCGCATACCTGCCGTGCATCCCGCTGTTGCCGATGTAAAGCGGATGCCCCGACGGCAGCGCGCCTTTGCCCATCACCGTGGTCACAACCGGGATCCGCATTGCCTCCGCCAGTTTTTTTAACTCTTCTTGCGCGTTGCCGAGCAAAATGCCGCCGCCTGCTAATATCAGGGGCTTTTGCGCTGATTTTAACAGCTTGTACGCCTTTTTTAACTGGCCGACATGTACGCCCTCATTCGGCTTATAACCCCGGATGCTTACGTTTGCCGGGTAGTTGGCGTCGCCTGTCTGAAGCTGGATATCTTTCGGCAGATCGACCAGGACTGGGCCGGGCTTGCCGGTCCTTGCGATATGGAACGCCATTTTGATGATTTTGCCCAGATCTTTGCGGTTTCG
>CANDKL010000156.1 GCA_947385255.1 uncultured Roseburia sp.
AGATAAAGCCAATCAAAACACCGCACAGCACCGACTGAAACGCGCGCCTTCCCGCCGAAACCTCCTGCATGGCTTCCTTTGTCGTCATCACGGGCTTTACAATAAATTTCACCCCCAGCAGGAAGGTCATAAATACGGAAAAATTTCCCATCGTCGCTGCCGGAACCAGGCTCGACACATAGCTTCCTACCACGGTAAAAACGAGGACGCTGCACATCATAACGATGCCGTTTCGGATGTCCAGATTCCTGTTTTTCCCGTAGGTGTAGGCAGATACGGCGCTTGCAAGCACATCGGACGAAAGCGCAATGCCGACGGCCAGATAAGGCTCCATGCCCAAAAAAGTAATCAGCATCGGACTTATCACAGCTGCCGCGCTCATGCCCGCAAAGCCGGTTCCAAGCCCCGCGCCCATTCCTGCAAAAAAGGTTACTGCCACTGTCAGTAATAGATCCATTTTTATTCACACTCCTTTACAATTTGATCCAGATTTCTGCGGATTGCTCTTACGGTACGGAAGAAATCCTCCCGTTCCTGCTCCCCTATTCCCCCAAACATATCTCTTACAAAAGCGGTCTGCAGATCCCTCCCACGGTCGATGATCGGCTGCGCCATTTCGGTAGCTGCCAGATGGATCTTTCTTCGGTCGCCCGCAACCGGCTGCCGTTTTAGATAACCGTCCTCTACAAGCTTATTGACATTGACCGACACCAGATTTGCCTTGATTCCCCGGATTTCCACGATATCCCTCGCCGTGTTGTACTCCGGGTTATTCGCAAGGAACATTAAAATGTCAAACGCAGTCTGCGGCACCTGAAGCTCCTGGCACAAGGACTGGCATCTTGACCCGTATGCCTGCAGCATTTTACGGGCAAATTCTATACTCAGGTTCACAATGATACCTCCTTTATTTATTCATTTTTGAACAATTCAATTTTGAAGTATTTTACCATCCATCCAAAGGAATGTCAAGGGAGAGCAGACAAAAATCCCTTGTAACAGGAAAAGCTGATTGCTATAATAGTAAAAAACAAGCAAAAAGGAGACGGCAGTATATGGAGAATTTAAAATCCTTAACAGAAGCGTTAGAGCAGTGTGACAAAGTGATTCTGAACGGCCTGCTGATGCGGAACCGCATTGTAGAAGATATGGTTTCTTATAAGGAAGCCAACGGCATTCCTATTTTACAGCCGGGGCAGGAAGCAAAGCTGCGGGAATGGCTGAAGGAGGAAACAAAGGGCAAACGGCATCCGGATGAGGTGATAAACGTATTTGAAAGCATTTCAGAAAACGCCAAACGGATCCGGGCACAGAAGCTTTTTGATTATAACATTGTACTCATCGGATTTATGGGCGCGGGCAAATCTACCATTTCCAAATACCTGAGCTCGGTGTTTGCCATGGATATCATCGAAATGGATCAAATTATTGCAGAACGGGAAGGAATGAGTATTTCAGACATATTTGAGGTGCATGGCGAGCAGTATTTCCGTGATGCGGAAACCAACCTGCTGATTGAAATGCAGTCCCGGAAAAACACGATCATTTCTTGCGGAGGCGGCACGCCGATGCGTGATTGCAATGTCGTGGAAATGAAAAAAAACGGCCGCGTGATCCTCTTAAATGCCAAACCGGAGACGATCTACGAGCGTGTCAAGGACAGCCATGACAGGCCGCTGATTGAGAACAGCAAAAATGTACCGTTCATTGCAAAGCTGATGGAACAGCGACGCGAAAAATATACAGCCGCCGCAGATATTATCATCCAGACTGATGGAAAAAACAAGCTTGAAATCTGCGAGGAGCTGATTCAGAGCCTTCTGGTATTTGACAGCAGGGAAACCGATAAAGGCTAACAGAATACGCACATCCTCTAATTTTAAGACACGCTCTAGTACTCCATCCGGACAGGAATTGGAGTACTAGTACATTGATAATTTTAATAGACTTTACACTCCGGATATGATATACTTCACTATATCATCTGAAATCATTGCAAAAAGGAGCGTGATAAAACGACGGACAATGAATTACTATTAGCGATTAGCGATCTCATGGACAGGAAATTAAAATCAGAGCTGCAAGCAGAATTACAGCCCCTTAAAGACGATATAACCTCTATGAAGGATGACATGTATTCTATGAAGGGTGAGATATCTTCTATGAAGGATGACATGTATTCTATGAAGAATGAGATATCTTCTATAAACGGCCAAATAGACTTTCTAAAGAACGAACAAATAAAAACCAGTTTAATGATTGAAAATGAAATTCTGCCCGGTATGAAACTGCTCAAAGAAAATTATATACCTGCATCAAAAAGGTATATGCAAGAATCTGCCAGAATTGAATCCATGCAAGCTGACATAGAAGTTATGAAAAGCGTAATCCGGGAGCACAGTGAAAAACTACAGAAGATTTCTTAATCACAACTACATAACCATATCCGAAACCAGAGTGTAAAGCGTATTGAATTGTCCATCTGCTTTGCACTTTTTTATTTTAGGGAATATCCAGAACACGCACATCCTCGCCATAAGGAAGATATGCGTGTTTCCTGTTCCCGTTCCAGGTTTAATTCAGCAGCGCTTCGCTTACCTTTACCAGCTATTCCCGAATTGCAATATGCTGCGGACAGGCCTCCTCGCATTTCCCGCATTTGATGCACTCATTTGCGCGCTTCAATCCGTGCCCGCCGACAAGCTCCACATCAATCGCACCGTCTTTTTGCGGCAGGCGCATTAAACCAAACCCCAATTTTTTGATTTCCTCGCCCAAATATCCCATACTCTGTTTCTTCTCCTTCTTTTTATCCCAAAATCACTGATACAGATGCCGTTTATCAATCACACGCACAGCCTTGCCCTCACTTCTGGCAATCGTTTTCGGCTCTACGACCTTTACATCCACCCGAATGCCCAGCATAGACTTCAAAGCAGAAACTATCTTCTTCTCCCGCTCTGCTACAGACAGGGTCGGATGCTCTGCCATCTCCGGCGTCAATTCCACCCGAACCTCAATCGTGTCATTATTTCCGATACGATCCACGATAATCTGGTAATTGGCCTGATAGCCCTGGTTAAACAGTACGGTTTCAATCTGGGACGGCCATACATTTACACCCTTGATGACCATCATATCGTCGCTTCTGCCCTTCGGCTTCATCATGCGCACATGTGTGCGTCCGCAGGAGCACTTTTTCCTGGTTAAACGGCAGAGATCACGCGTCCGGTAACGCAGCAGCGGAAAAGCCTTCTTTGTAATACAGGTAAATACCAGCTCTCCAACCTCTCCCTCCGGCAGGACCTCTCCTGTCTTCGGATCGATTATCTCGGCAATAAAATGATCCTCCTGGATATGCATACCGGCCTGCTCCTCGCATTCAAAGGATACGCCCGGCCCGGAAATCTCCGTCAGCCCATAAATATCATAAGCCTTAATTCCCAGAGACTGCTCGATATCATGACGCATTTCCTCTGTCCAGGGCTCTGCACCGAAAATACCGGCCTTTAGCTTAATTTGATCCTTTAAGCCCCTCTCATTCACCGCTTCGCCCAGATTTGCGGCATAGGACGGCGTACAGCAGATAATTGTAGAGCCCAGATCCGTCATAAACTGAAGCTGGCGCTCGGTATTGCCGGAGGACATCGGCAGGGTAAGGCAGCCAACCTTATGCGAACCGCCGTTTAAGCCCGGGCCTCCGGTGAACAGGCCATAGCCGTAGCAGACATGGCAGACATCTTCCTTTGTACCGCCTGCCGCGACAATAGCCCTTGCACAGCACTCCTCCCACAGATCCAGATCCTCCTGCGTATAAAACGCCACCACACGCCGTCCCGTGGTCCCGCTGGTAGACTGGATACGCACACAGTCCTCTAACGGCACGGCCAAAAGACCGTACGGATACTGATCTCTGAGATCGTCCTTGTCAATAAACGGAAGCTTATGTAAGTCGTCAATCCCGGTGATATCCTCCGGCTTTACGCCTGCTTCATCCATTTTGTCATGGTAAAACTTAACGTTGTCATAGACAAACCTGACCTGTTTTACCAGTCGCTCGCTCTGAAGCGCCTGGAGCTTTTCTAAGGGCATCGTTTCAATTTCTGGCTGATAATAGTTCTTCATGTTTCCTCTCCAATCGTTTTTTATTTCCAAACCGGCGATGCCGCTGCCGGTTCCGGATTACAGTAGCTGCTGCTTTACTCTATGCCTCGCCGCGTCCAAACAGAAAAGCCTTCTGGTTTAATTCGGCAAATTTTGCCGGCACACATTCGGTAATGGCCTTCTGCCATT
The DNA here is from genome assembly GCA_947385255.1 of uncultured Roseburia sp. Lineage (GTDB taxonomy): Bacteria > Bacillota > Clostridia > Lachnospirales > Lachnospiraceae > Roseburia_B. The sequence continues at coordinate 4,294 of CANDKL010000156.1, forward strand.
TTTCGGCAGGGATATCAAAATATTTGGACAGACGTCCCATCAGCACGATATTGACAGCCTTAGAGGAGCCTGCTTTTTCGGCAAGCGACAGGCAGTCCATGGCGTCGACTGCAATGCCAAGCGTCTGTATTTTTTCGATTAAATGCTCCGGATAGGATGCCGCTCCGGTGATGACCGGCATCGGATCGATTTTTTGCGTATTGGTAACGATCCGGCCGTCCTTCTTTAAATATTCTACGTAACGCGCCGCTTCCAATTGTTCAAAGGATACAATAAAGTCGGCTTCTCCTTTATCAATAATTGGAGAATACACCTTCTCGCCGAACCGCACATAGGTCACGACGCTTCCGCCGCGCTGGCTCATCCCGTGTACCTCTGACACCTTGACATCGTACCCTTCTGACAGCAGCAGATGCCCTAAAAGCTTGCTGGCCAGAAGAGATCCCTGGCCGCCTACGCCTACAATCATAATATTTTTTGTCATTTCTGTACCTCCCCTGGCTGTAACGCATCGAATTTGCAAAGCTGCTGACAGACGCCGCAGCCGACGCATAAGGTATTGTCAATCGCTGCCTTTTTGTCCTTTATGCTGATGGCCGGACATCCGAGCTTCATGCAGGATTTGCAGCCGACGCATTTTTCTTCCTTTACGGTAAGCGGCGGATTGTGCTTTACGTATTTTAAGAGGGCGCAGGGACGCCTGCTGATGATTACAGACGGTTCGCATGCCGCAAGCTCTTCCTTTAATACGCGATCGCATGCGTCCAGATCATAGGGATCTACGACCGCCACGCGCGCAAAGCCCATAGAGCGGCACAGGCTTTCCAGATCGATTTTACCGGCCGGATCGCCTTTGATATTGTAGCCCGTCGTCGGATTCTGCTGATGCCCGGTCATACCGGTAATGGAGTTATCCAGTATGATAACGGTGGAATTGCTCTGGTTGTAGGCAATATTGGCTAGGCCTGTCATGCCGGAATGCATAAAGGTAGAGTCGCCGATCACCGCAACGGTTCTGCCCTCGCTTTCTGCTCCGAGCGCTTTGTTAAAGCCGTGGACAGAGCTGATGGAAGCGCCCATGCAAAGCGTCATCTCCATGGCGTTAAGCGGCGCTACCGCACCTAACGTATAGCACCCGATATCGCCAAGCACCGTACATTGATTCTTTGATAATATGTAAAACAGCCCTCTGTGCGGGCACCCGGCACACATCACCGGAGGCCGGTTCGGCATCGTTTCGTTAAGCTTCCGATAAGCCGGGATCTGTACGCCAAGCCTCTCTGCAATCAGGTTCTGGGAATATTCCCCCTCCATCGGCAAAACATCCTTACCGGTTACGGTAAGGCCAAGCTGCTTGCAGTGGTTTTCGATAATCGGATCCAGCTCCTCTACAATCACAAGCTTTTCTACCTTTGCGGCAAAATCCAAAATCAACCTCTCCGGCAGCGGATTGACCATTCCCAGCTTCAAAATGCTTGCCCGTTCGCCAAATACTTCCTTTACATATTGATAGCTGGTGGAGGAGGTTATGATCCCAAGCTCTGCCGATCCCATCTCTATGCGGTTAAATTCACAGCTCTCCGCAAACTGAACCAGCTTTCTGGTACGCTCCTCAACAATCGGATGGCGGCGGATGGCATTGCCCGGCATCATCACGTATTTCGCGATATTCTTTTCATATGGAATGGGATCCGGAACCACTCTTGTTCCCTCTTCTACGATACTCTGGGAATGCGCAACCCTTGTGCACATCTTGATAATGACCGGTGTGTCAAATTCCTCGGACAGCGCAAATGCTTTTTTGGCAAACGCATAGGCCTCGCCGGAATCCGCCGGCTCTAGCATCGGAATCTTCGATGCAATCGCATGGTGGCGGGAATCCTGTTCATTCTGGGAGGAATGCATCCCCGCATCGTCTGCCACGCAGATCACCATACCTGCATTCACGCCCGTATAAGAGCAGGTAAACAGGGGATCCGCCGCAACGTTTAACCCTACGTGCTTCATACCGCAGAAGCTTCTCTTTCCGGCTAAGGAAGCGCCGAACGCCACCTCCATCGCCACCTTTTCATTCGGCGCCCACTCGCAGTAGATCGCATCGTACTTTGCGGCTTCTTCCGTGACCTCCGTACTCGGCGTGCCCGGATAGCTTGATACCACGCTGCAGCCTGCCTCGTACAAGCCTCTTGCCAGTGCCTGATTGCCCAACATCAATTGTCTCATAATGACATCCTTTCCTATGTATATTCTGCTTTCGTAAAGCGGCTCGTGTACTGTATCACTCGCTTTTACGCAACTTTAATTATCATAGCATTTTTTTTTCGGTAAGTAAATACTTTCCTCTTGACATTTACTGGATTATATATTATTGTATTAGTATGTTAGTACAATAATATGTCAAAAAAGAGGTGATTCAATGCCATGGAACTTAACATCCGACCGTCCGATTTTTATGCAGATTATTGAAATTATGCAGCTTGATATCGTGTCCGGCAAATACGCCCCGGGCGATAAGCTCCCCTCCGTACGGGAGCTGGCCACCGAAGCGGCTGTCAATCCAAATACCATGCAGAAAGCGCTCTCAGAGCTCGAGCGAAGCGGACTGGTCTATTCCAAACGGACCAGCGGCCGTTTTATTACGGAGGATCTTACTATGATTGAAGAAGCAAAGGAGACTCTCGCCAGAGAGAAAATCGAATCCTTCCTGCAAAGCATGCAGAGCCTTGGCTTTAGCGGGGAAGAGACAATTTCACTGATGAATCAGACACTTAATACCATGAAAGGGGAGACCATATGAGCACCATTTTAGAATGCAAAAACCTAAGCAAGGCCTACGGCAGCAAAGCTGCATTAAGCCATATCAGCCTGACCTTAGAGGGCGGCCAT
>CANDKL010000157.1 GCA_947385255.1 uncultured Roseburia sp.
GGCTGTCATGGACGGTATAGAGGTTTTCTTTACCATCCAAAGAACTGCTGATTTCCCGTCCGCTGCCGTCATACAGGTACACATGGACGTAATCTTCGCCGTCTACGTTGTAAGACACATGGAATTCTTCTCCCCGGTAAACGATCGTTACATCATTTTCCCCGGTCCGGATTTCCGATATGGCATTTTCTTCCCAGGCAGGCGGATCAAAGAACCTGGCAAATTTTTCGAGAAGGTAGCCGTTGCCTGCCAAAAATACGGCAGCAATCCCTATAGCCGCTGCTGCCGCAGGCAGGAGAAATTTCCATGCTTTTACAATCTGGCGGCGAAACAAAACCAGCGCAAATACGCCTGCCGCCGTAAACGCCGCAATTCCGCTCCGGTTCCCGGAAGCCAGCAGGCACACCATCGAAGCTGCCATCATCACGCCATATAGGATGCGGCTGCGAAGCGTTTTGCCGTTTGCCAAAAGGGCTGCTTCCACCGGCAGCAAGAGGGCGAAATAAGACGCTACATAATTCGGGTTATAAAGCGTCATGAACACGCGCCCCTTTTCAAACACAAGGCTGATTTGGTCTTCGCTGTTTATTTCCCCTGTAATTAACAGTTTCCCCAAACCGGTAAGCAGTATGTCGTGCCCGCATGCCTGCAGGACGCCTACCGCAAGCAAAACGGCAAGGCCCGCCGTAAGCCATTTCATTATGCACGCTACGTCTTCTTGCGAATTGACGCATTGGTAAGCGTAAAACGCGATCACACAGTATCCCAGTATCACCCATACCGTCTCATACATTTCCGATGCCCCATGAAAACTAAAGTAGCGGTAGGGGGACACAACCGTTGACAGCGCTGTCAGCGCGGCATAAGCCAGAAGCGGCAAAAAACTGCGCCCGGGTTTAAAGCTTTCCTTGTCTGCCCGAAAGCGCAGCATTAGAAGGACGCACATGACGGCGGCGATCAGCACAACCATAACGGATTTATAATATAAAAATACATCATTTACAGCGCCGTCTTTTGCATACCAAAGGAATTGTTCCAAGCCGGATTCAAATTCGTAATAGTGGATGATAAGAGGCACTATGGCCAGCAGGAAGCCTAATGGCATGGCATAAGGCGACGCCGTTTTTTTCTTTGCTGTTGTTTTTCTTTTGCCCATAAACTCTGCCCCTTACTTTTTGGCAAGTGTTTTTAAAAGTTACAAAAAAAGAGCAGGGTATATATTCCTATATACCTTGCTCTGCAAGGGACATCCCTGCTGATGCCCAACGAAATGGCATCGGGGAAATTCCCTTGCCCATAAAATGTTTGGTTACTCCCAATCGCCGTCGCCCGGGTTATCCGGCTCTGTGGTAATTTCACTGTTCGTAATAATGTCTACTTCTTCCAGCCAGATAAGTTCTGCTTTTGGCGTTTCATATTTTAACATGCGTGATATCTCCTTTTTTATTTTTTTGCAATCCGCCGCCGTTAGTCCTGCGCGTTTTCCAAAACGGCTACGTCCAATACAGGGACGGATTCGCCGTCTACGTCGCCATAATTGACTATCCCCGTAACCCGGACATCGGAACCTGCTTCGGGTTCTTCTAACAGGCATTTTAAGGGGATGCGGATCCCGCCGTTTTCTTCTTTGCCATCTACGGCAAGATAAGCGTTTTCGCCTTCTTTTACAAACGATCCCTTTAATTGGTAAATCTTACCCACATAGTCGTCTGTGCGGTCTAAAAAGGCGCTTACCGTTTCCGCATACGCGTCTTCTGCAATTACATTGATATTGTCGCCCAATGCAGCCAATAACTCTTCATCGGACATGGCCTTGGTTTCCGTGTTTTCCTGATTTGCTTCTTCACTGGCAGGGACGGTTTCCCGGTTTCCTTCCTGCCCTATTGCAGCCGTTTCCTGCGTATCCTGCCCAACCGGGCGTTCTTCCGGAGCCGTTTGTGTGCCGGAGCCTGCGCATGCGGACAAAGAACCGCACAGGGACAGGCATAAGGCAACCGCCAATATTTTTTTGTTTCTCATCTGCATATCTGCCTTTCCTTAGATAATGTCAGGGCCGCCCCTTCTTTGGAAGGCGCTGGCGCACTCCCTGTGGGACGGCCCTGCATCCGATTTTACTGCCCGGGTACGATACTTAGATCTGCCAGTATATTCAAGTATTTTCCAAGATCCGCCCGGTTAAAAAACTGTATTTAATTCGTTATAGGTACATGTCATTACTTTGCCGTAACGGTATTCTACCTGTCCGTCCACCATGACTTTTACATAAGACCGGAACATGATTTTGTTGTTTGTGTTTGTGCCTACGTTAATCGGCTTATTAAAAATACGAAGGTTTGTAATGTTATCTGTCGACTTTGTAGACGCCGTTTTCTTAGCTCCATTGTCGGATGCTATATTTAATAAAGCTTCCTGTTTTTCTTGCGTATCGGCGCTGCTGATTGCCGACTGGGAAAGACAATAGAAGATGCCTGCCTCTAACAGTTCAAATTTATCCGCGTTATTTATGGCGAGTTCATTTGTGAGGATTACAAAATTTCCCCCCTCGCTGTTGGCGGATGCCTTGGTAGCCACTTCGACTTCGAGTGAGCCGCACGCGGTACAGGTACCGTCTGCCCCAAACTGATGCGGGAGTTTTGTGCCTGCTACTTCCTGCGCCGGTTTTTTATCCCCGCAGACTTCACAGATTTCCTGGACCTTCATCGGTACTTGGCAGGTGGCTTCTGTGATGTGCCCTTTATACTTGTGCTGCCCGCTTGTTGCGGATTCAAATGGCTCTGTTTCGCCATAGAACATACCGCAGGATTCACATTTGCGCTGCTTGATGCCGTCTTTGCCGCAGTTACCCGGATCTTTTACTGCAAACTCACCTTGGTGCGGTTCTAATGGCGTGGTTGTCTGAGCGGTAATTACCTTTCCGCAGGAACACGTTTTGCCTTCCGTTTTACCTTCCGTCGTACAGGTTGCCGCTACTGCAGGCTCTGTCTTGGGTTTTACGACTACAAATTTGTATTTCGGGTCTTTTGCCTGTAATGCGGAAAGCTCTGCTTTATGGGTATCAGCCTCACATCTGTAGCAGTCGGTTAACGTTGTCATTACTTCTGACTTAGTACACAGCTTACATGTGTGGTAGAGTAAGCCCGGCATATTTGTATACGGCGCATTGACGCAGTTTTGCATGACGGGGGCTTCCCATTGGTGTACAGGCGGAACAACTGCCTCGCGTTTTACTTCCGGATGGTGTTTACACTGATAGAAGTACTTCCCGTTGGTGCCGGTGGTGCAGTTCGGTTCCACTTGATCCGGATGGTCTTCGATCCTTTCCCATACATGGTTGTCCGGTACAATTTCGATGACTGTCCTTGCCGGATGCTCCTGCGGATTTTCTAAATCGGCTTCCCCGCATCTACTGCATTCCCATCCTGCCGTCTTCCCGGTTGCCGTACAGGTCGCTTCCTGTCTCGGATATTCCTGGAAATCATGGCCTTTTGCCGGATCGGATGCGATTTCTTGTCTTGTTTCATCCCCGCAGGTGTTGCATTTGGTATATAATACCCCTGCCTGTGTACAGGTGCTCGGTATTTCTTCAAAATCCGTATAATCATGCTTTAATGCAGCTGTTACCACTTTGATTGCATGGCCGGTTGTTCCCTGTGCGCATAGATTACAGTTATGGTATTCATAGCCCGGCTGTGTACAGGTTGCAGCTTTTTGGGCAGGTTCCGTAATGCCTTCCGCTTCTAAATCATGAAGGGTGGATACAGGCAGCTTCGCGTAATCGCCAAGATCTTTGCCGTCGCCTTTGTTGAAACCGGTGCGTTTGTCTGCATGCCCTAAAGCAGCAGCTCCGATTGTCGGTTCTGTACCTGGCTTGGTTGCACCGCAAATAGTGCATAATTCGCCCGTTTTTTCCGGTTCCGCGCAGCTTGCATCTACATGCTGGTTAAGCTGGTAATCGTGCTTTGACGGATCTAACGGGAGCTGCCGTTTTTCATAATGCCCCTCATCTGTTTTTTGGCATCCCGGCTGAGTGCAACGGTAATATTCGTATCCGTTGTCTTTACAGGTTGACGCTTGGCTCAGGTCTTCACTGATTGCAGCGCCATCTTCTTCTGCCGTTGCTAATTCGGTATAAGCATGCTGCAGTTTATCAATGGTTTCTTTTTTTACTTTTTTGCAGACAGGGCATATTTTATACTGATAGCCTGCCGCATTACAGGTTGCCGTTTTAGAAGGAGTGGTATCTCCCGGTTCATAATCTTCTGTTTTTAAATCGCCCGCTTCGGCGTCTTTCCATTTATGTTCCGGAGTAATCACTTTTGCTTGCGTTGCGCCGCAGCCATATTTACAGCCATATTCTGCAATGCCGTTCTGAAGCGCGCCCTCTGTGCAGTTTGCGGGTACGATGTCCCGGATCCAGTCGGTATAATCATGGGGCTGGATGGGATCGAAGTCGTCTTCCATGCCCGGCGGGATTGGAACGGGTTCGACATATCCGCAGTCCGTACATTTCTTATGCATCTGTTCCGGGTGCATACAGGTTGCCGGTATGGTTCCGGGTACGGCTACCATGGTATGGCTTCCTTTCGCCGGTGTGGTGAATTTTTTGATATAGTCCGTACCATGATCGCAGTCTGCGCGATCGCAGATATAATAATCGTATGCGTCGGTCAGGCAGTCGCCTTTTTGTGATAAATCGTCTGTGCTTGTGATGCCTTCTATCCCGGCTTCTTTTACCTGTTCTAATGTGGGCTGTTTTTTTGTATCGTAGGAGTGCCCCTTTGCAGGTGCGCCTACTACCACGTCGCCCTCGTATGCATCACAGCCTGCATTTTGGCAAAATTTTGCTGTCCGTTCCGGTTTTGTGCAGGTTGCGTCTTTTTTCACTGCCGTTTCGGAATAATTATGGGCAGTTTTTGGAAGATCATGTTTTGTTACTGCTTTTGCTTCGCTGTCTTGCGTACATTTGCCGTCGTTTACGCATTTATAATACTGATAACCTGTGCTGGTACATGTAGGGGTTTTGCTCGGCGCATCTTCTACGCCTGCCGCCTCTAAATCGGATGCAGTTGCTTTTGCCGTATCTGGCCATGCGTAATTTTCGGACTCGAAGGAGTGCCCTGTTTTTGGGAATTTGATGTTGCTGCCGCTCGTTCCACAAATATCGCAGGTCGGGTTTACCAGGCCGTCTGTCGTACAGGTCCTGTCGGTAATTACCGTATAGTCTGTTCCTGCCTCGGCGGTAGCAAACCAGTCTTCTTGTTCATATGCATGGGCTACTTGGATCACTTCCCATTCTGTAGCGCCGCAGTCAGGACAAGTTTTTAATACCATGCCGGTCTGTGGCTTGCCGTTTGCGTTTTGGCAGGTCATTTCCCGGTATGTTTCTTTTTCCCACGCATGTTCTGATGAAAGGATTGTGTACTCCTTTTTTACGTTTTTTTCATCACAGTTTTCATTCTGGCAGGTCAGCGTGAGTTTCCCTGTTTCTGTACAGGAACCGGATTCTACTTGAATGCCTTTTTGGGCATCTGTTTGAATGCCTTTTAACGCTTCGGCTGTAACTTCCTTTTTTTCTTCGTCAACGTTGATTACGCCATAAGAATGGCCGGTGGCTGTTACATCTGTTTTGTAGGTTTTGCCATGGCCGTTTGCGTCTGTTCCACCGTCACACGCCGGGTTTGTGCAGGTAAAGGTTTTTTTGCCGTCTTTTAAGCAGGTTGCTTCTTCGCCCGTCAGGAAAACGCCATTATCATATGTATGTCCAAGTGCAGGAATCGTTTTGCTGGCATTCGCCCCGGATGATTTGTCGCAATCTGTTTTGTTGCATTGTAATTCCAGAGAACCCCTACTGGTACAGGTTGCTGGATGGGCGGTGATGCCTTTTGATGCGCTCTGCGGATCGTTTGCCAACTGTTTTAATTGCTCGTTGGTTACGGTTGCAAGATCAATGGAACCAAAAGAATGGCCGGTTGCTGGGATTGGTACCTCTGATGTTACCTTACATCTTTTACATGTGCTTGTCTTCGTACCTGTAGCTTCGCATTGCGGCTGTTTGGTTATGGCCCCTTCATCATAATCATGCCCAAGTGCAGGAATCTCTTTTGTCTGGGAAGCTGATGAGCCGGCGTCCCAGGAATTGGTACACTGGAACTGAACGGATCCTTTTGATGTACAGGACGCTGCCGTTACGGTAATTCCGTCTGCGGTAGCATTGGTAAGCGCCTGTAAATCTTCCGTGGTCAGGGTGTCTAAGTCTTTTCCGTTTAAGTGTTTACTATAAGAATGCCCTGATGCGGGAATGGTTTTTTCTATCCTTTTTTCTGCATCGGTCCCGTCGCAGTCTTTGTTTTTACATTCCAAGACAAGGCTTCCGCCGGTAATGCATGTCGCTGCAGTAACGGTGATTCCTGTTGCAGGGTTAGACGTCAGCTTACTTAAGTCTTCTGCTGTGTTGACTTTGGTTGGATCAACTGCTTTGTAGGAATGCCCTGTGGCCGGAGCGGTCGCATCTTCTACTATGGTTGCAGGATCTAATTCGCCGCAGCCATATGTACATGCAATCCCTTTTTTTCCGCTTGCTTTGCATGTTGCAGGGATTTTGCTCTCTGTCCCTCCTGTGAAGTTATGCGGCGTTCTTGGGATTTCTACTTCTTCTTCGGTAGGGACGCTCCCATGCATTTCTGGGCTGTTTTGGCAAATTACTTTTTTTATGCCTATGCCGCCACAAGACGCGGCGGTTACGACAGTCCCTTCTGTATAGTTATGGCCTACCGGATCGAGTTCCTCCACATCTACTTCATAACAAAATTCTACGGTGCAGTGTCGCATCTTATATCCGGATGTCTCACAGCCTGGCTCTGCCTGAACCTCCCAGTCACTCCATACGGGATCCGCATCAACAAGGTTTCCATTCGAATCCATTTGTTTATGCTTTGCAGTTTCTGCTCTGGTTGCCAATTCTGCTAATACAGATATGCTTCCGCTTTCTGCTTCTGTAACAGTATTCAGGTCTATGGCAAAAGCAGTCACATTCATTGACAGGAGCATGCTAAATGATAGCATAGCGCTTGCCAGGCGCTTTAATTTCTTAAAATTCATACTGTGGATTTTTTGAGAAAAAACAGGTAGCAAAAAGC
>CANDKL010000158.1 GCA_947385255.1 uncultured Roseburia sp.
CGCTCTTCCGATCTGCTGCTTTTGGTTCGAGTGGATTTGCCGGAGGTTAAGGATTCGGCGCAGCTGTGCCACCGCATTTATGTAACCCTGAATCCGAAGAACGAGGAGATTCACTATTTTACCGTAGAACGCGGCAGGAAAAAGGGACAGAGCAATCTGTGCGGCATTGGATCGGACGGAAGGCATATCGAATACGGGGAGGCTCCGGTAGAGGGAGCGGAGATCCAGCGGATTATGGATATTATCGAACAGCAGAAGGAGCAGACGAGCTAAACGCTGTTTTGAAAAAGGGCAGGATGTGTGGATATCCCGCCCTTTTTGTATGCTCTATGTCAGCAGCGCGGCTATTATTTGCGAATATCCGCCAGAGCTTCGTTTGGAATGACGAATTCCACGCATCCCATATACATCGGCGCGACATCTCCTTCGTTAAAGCAGATGACGATTTCTCCGCTTTCATTTAAGTAAAAGGAGGTTTCTTCTGTAATGGATTTAAAATCCCACTCCGGTATATCGGAATCCAGGTTGTAGATGACGTTTTCGTCGGCTGCCATCTGCTCCTTCATTTGTTTTTTGATTTGTTCGCTGATAATGGAAATGTAATCGCTGCCCTCCGTAAATAAATTTTTCAGCTGCAGCCGTTCTCCGGTGTTTAAATCAATGGTGTAAAAGTGGTTTTCTTCATAGCCGCTTCCGGCTGCCTGAAAGCAAATCAGCTTTAAGGTAAAATAGTCGTCCGTGGTGGCTACAACCTCAGAGCTGACCTGCATGCTTTGGTAGCCTTCCACCTGCTTTAAGCCCTCTTTAAATTCCTCGATTAATTTCATGGAGATGGATTTGATCTCCTGGTTGATTTCCTCAGAGGTTTTTTTCAGCGTTGTCTGAATATCGGGAGCGGCCGTATCATAGGTCACTTCCATATCGGAATCGTCCGGCTCTGATACCTCAAGCTCTGGGATGCGGATATCTGCCGAATGGCTGCCGTTATCGTATTCGTAATCAACCAGGGTGACGGCCTCCACCCATTTTCCCAGAACCGGAATCCGGCTCATTGCATATGCGATATCGGAGGAGGTGTTCGGCAATACCGTAAGGGTGACGGCAGCAGCAGCCGCGGCTGCTACGCAGCCCTTCCATATACGGGATCTGCGTATATTTTGATTTTCTGCTTTTGCTTTGGTAATGATGTTTTTCATTTCTTCTACCTGCCTTTCTGACATATGCCTGCTTTGGTAATTGTGCTTCATTTTGTCCCAGCTTTCTTTGCGATTATCCGTCATTGACTTACCTCCTGTTGAAATGGTTATGTAGCTCATGCATCCAGCTTCAGCCGCAGCTTTTTCATGCTTCGGTAAAGACGGCTTTTAATGGTATTGACATTCTCCTGCATGAGAGAAGCGATTTCCTCCAGCTTCATTTCCTCAAAATACTTCAGCTCTACAATCATTTTATCCTCCGCCGGCAAAGCATCCAGCGCCCGCTGCAAGTCGATATTTTCATAAACATCCATTGCCTCCGGCTCCTTTTGGACGGCATCTAAGCCTTCTGTTTTCTTTTGCCCGCAGAAGGTGAAAATTTCATTTAAAACAATGCGGTACAGCCAGGTTGCGGCAAATTCGCGCTGCTTTAGGCCGGCGCTGTTTTTGATTGCTTTGTAGGCGCTGTTTTGTACAATGTCTGCCGCGTCGTCTTCGCTGCGGACATAGCTTAGGGCCAGCCGGTAGTATTGATTGTAGTTGGCAAGAAGCAGCGCTTCTATGATTTCCTCGTTTGCAGCTGCTTTGGAACGTCGTTTCAAAATTTTCGCCTCCTTTTGTTTTGTTCTGATTATTAGACTGCCGGAACGGAGAAAAAGTTTCAAAACTTTTTTATAAAAAAATGGCCTGCCGCATATCGGAATGCGGACAGGCCGTAGGGGCGCCGTTTTTTAGACCCGGTTGCTTCTGCGCCAGATTTTTAATTTTTCTGCTTCTACAATCAGTTCATCCCTGAAATCGGGATGTGCGATGGAAATCAGCGCCTCCGCGCGTTCCCATGCAGATTTTCCTTTTAAATTCACCTTGCCGTATTCTGTGACAATGTAGTGTACGTTGGCACGGGTGTCTGTGACAATTGAGCCCGGGGCCAGAGTCGGCACGATACGGGATTTTAGCTGGCCGTCCTTTGTCCGGAAGGTGGAAGAACAGCAGATAAAGCTCTTTCCGCCGTTGGAAAGATAAGCGCCGAGCACAAAGTCAAGCTGTCCGCCCGCGCCGCTGATTTGTTTCGTTCCGGCAGACTCTGCATTGACCTGGCCGTATAAATCCAAATCCACGGCATTGTTGATGGAAATGAAGTTGTCCAATGCGGAAATGGAACGGATGTCGTTGGTGTAGCTGACCGGCGCGCTCATAAGCTCCGGATTCTCATCCAAATAATCGTACATTTTTTTCGTGCCGCAGCCGAAGGCGTATGCCTGGCGGAAGCGGTCGATGTTTTTCTTAGAGCCGTTGATTTTTCCGGCTTTTGCAATGTCAACAAAGGCGTCTACGTACATTTCCGTATGCACGCCCAGATCCTTTAAATCAGAATCTGCAATCATGGAGCCAACGGTATTGGGCATGCCGCCGATCCCAAGCTGTAAGCAGGCGCCGTTTGGAATTTCCTCTACAATCAATTTGGCAACGGCAATATCCACATCAGTCGGTGCGCCGCCTGCGCCCAGCTCGCCGATGGCAGGATTTTCGCCCTCTACAATGTAATCCACCTGAGAAATATGAATGCCGTTTTCAAAACCGCCAAGGCAGCGGGGCATGTTTTCGTTGACCTCTACGATGATGACCTTGGCTGTTTCGCAGACTGCCATCATATGGGAAGCGTTCGGACCGAAGTTGAAGAAGCCGTGCTGATCCATAGGGGCAACCTGGAACATGGCGACGTCGTCCGGAACAATCGAATCACGGTAATAGCGCGGCAGCTCCGAGTAGCGGATGGGTGCATAATAAGCACAGCCGCGGCCAATGAGCTTGCGCTCAATACCGGACATATGCCAAGAGTTCCAGGTGAAGTGCGCACCGGTGTCCTCACGTTCAAAAACAGCGGGTGTTTTCAGAAGAATGCCGCCGCGCAGTTTGACGTCGGTTAATTCATCGGTGCGTCTGGCAAGGGCCTTGTCCAGGGCATCGACCGTACCGTTGCACCAGCCGTAATCTACCCAGTCGCCGGACTTAATTACTTGAACCGCCTCATCTGCCGTGACGAGCTTTTGTGCATATTCTTTTGCGTAATCCATAGTTTTTTACCTCCTGTGGAATTTTGTAAAATTTAAGTTTTTATAGTAACATACCAGGACGCTATCCCTTTTGTGTTATTCTGTGGCAGGATCGGTTTCCGTGGCAATGGGAACCGGTATCTGCCCGGCTGCCAGATCCTGATACGCCAGGACGCTGTCCGGTATGACCTCCTCTTCTTCCGGCTCGTCCTCGTCCTCCTCCGGAGTTACGGAGGTAACAGAGAGGGTAAGCGCAAGGCGTGTCTCATCCTTGCCCAGAAGGGAGGTCAGATATTTCATATAATCGTCATAGGAGAAAATCTCAGTCAGAATCTCTCCCGCCAGCTGGTTCAAATCCTGATATGTAACGCTCCTGTCGCCCTGTACGGTACTTTCGGCGGCATAGACGGTATTGCCGTTCGGAACGGTAACGCCTTCCTGCAGATACTGCGTAATCTTGGCAACGTAATTCTGCGTTTCGGCAAACGGCGGGATGCCGCCATATTTGTCTACGTTATTGCTGCCGGCATTGTAGGCTGCAAGGGCAAGGGAAACGTCGCCGTTATATTTGTCCAGCATCTGGCGGATGTATTTGGCGCCGCCCATGATATTCTGGTAGGGATCGTAAGCGTTTGTCACGCCGAGGCTAGCGGCTGTAGCGGGCATAAGCTGCATCAGTCCCTGCGCACCGCTTCGGCTGGTGGCATTCGGATTGAAATTCGATTCCTGCTTGGTCATGGCCTTTAGAAGCTCTGTCGATACGCCGTAGGTCTGCGAGGCTTCCATATAGATGTCATCCAGGTTCTTGTCCGTCTTTAAATAGGAAGAAAAGTCCACACCGTTGGAATCTGCGCTGCCTGCAGTCTGGCTGTTCACGGTGTCCGATGCCGCTACGGCAGCCCGTAAGGCGTCTAAAGCTGAAATATTTGTCATGGCAGATAAAACACTCCTTTATAAAATAAAACGATACTTAATCTTACTATAACACATTTTTTTCACGAAATGAAGCAGTATTTTCAAAAAAATGATTGTATTTTAAAATGTGCTGGTGTAGAGTAAGAGCGTGCTGCAAATGATACGAAAAGAAAGAAGGATGGAAGATGTACAAAAAAGCATTCCGGGCAGCCTTTCCTCACACAGTTCCGGTTTTGACCGGGTATCTCTTTATCGGGATTGCCTTCGGCGTCATGTTTCAGGAAAAGGGATACCATTTTCTGTGGGCTGTTCTAATGAGTATTCTGGTATATGCCGGAAGCGGACAGTATCTGGCTGTTCAGTTCTTTGCACCGGGGGTCCGCTTTATAGATATGATATTTATGACGTTTATGGTAAATGTGCGTCATATTTTTTATGGCCTCTCTTTGCTGGAGCGTTTTGGCAGAATGGGAAAAAAGAGGCTTTATATGATTTTTTCACTGACGGATGAGACGTATTCGCTGTTTTTTGTCACCAAGGTCCCAAAGGACGTGCCGGAGGACAAATTTCTGTTTGCCATTGCGGTTCTGGATCAGTTTTATTGGGTGCTGGGGTCGGCGATCGGGGCGCTGGCGGGGGCCGTGCTCCCGTTTCGTGCGGAGGGCATTGACTTTGCGATGACGGCGTTGTTTCTTGTCATATTTGTAGAGCAGTGGCTGGCTGGCGGCAACCGGATTCCGGCGGTGATCGGGCTGGTTTTTGCCGGCGTGCTGCGCCTTGTAGCGGGCAGCGACAGCTTTATTCTGCCGTCTATGATTTGTATTATGATTTGTCTGATCTGGGGCAGGAGGTATATTGAACAGGAAAGAAGGGAAGGAGAGGATGATAATGCCGGTTAGTGCAGGGAGATCGTTTTTGATCATTGTTGTAGTGGCAGCAGTGACATTTTTTACGAGGGTGATACCGTTTTTGATTTTCCCGAAGGGAAAGGAGATTCCGCCGAAGGTGCTGTATCTGGGAAAGGTACTGCCGCCGGCGATTATCGGGATGCTGATTATATATTGCTTTCGGAATGTGAATTTTCTGGCAGGCTCGCATGGGGCGGCGGAATTGATTGCGGCGGGAGTGGTCGTGGTGCTGCATATCTGGAAGAGAAATAACTTGCTTAGTATTGGGGTTGGAACCGTGCTGTATATGTGGCTGGTGCAGGCAGTGTTTTAGAAAGGAGAAGGCTCAAGCCGTTACTTTTCACGGGGTGTCAAATAAAATTTTGCAGACAACCTTGACAAGCCCCTGCCAAGCTGATATAGTATTCCTGAAAAGAACTACTAAAGGAGATCTTTATGGATACCAACCGCCTGATTGATACTCTGATGTGCTTTGGCCTAACCAGACAGGAGGCGACGATTTATCTCTGTCTGTCGCAGAACGGAGCCCTGACCGGATATGAAGCTGCGAAGCAAACCGGGATTTCCCGTTCGAATGCGTACAGTGCGCTTGCAGGCCTTGTAGATAAAGGCGCCTCGTATACCACAGAGGGCACCGCAGTCCGCTATCATATGGTAGAAGCGGAAGAATTCTGCTCCAACAAAATACGGTCGCTTAAGGAGCTTAGGGAGCAGCTGAAAAGTTCCATGCCGAAGCCAAGAACAGAGACAGAAGGATATCTGACGGTTTCGGGAGATGCGCATATCCGCGATAAGGTGAAAAACATGATTGCCGGCGCAAAGGAACGGATGTACCTCTCTATGAATGCAGAATATGTAAGCATGTTTGAAAAAGAGCTGAAGGGAGCGATTGCAAACCACAAAAAGGCCGTGATACTGACGGACAGGCCTCTGACGATGTCTGGTGCTGTTGTTTACCGGACGGAGGACAAGAAAACGCAGATTGGCGTGATCATAGATTCCGCCTATGTGCTTACGGGAGAATTCGGCCGGGGAGAGGCGAGTGTCTGTCTGTATACCGGCCAGCCAAATTTTGTACAGGTATTGAAAGATTCTATGCGCAATGAGATAAAACTGATACAGCTTTTGAAAGGAGAAAACGAACGTGAAAAAGGAACCGTTTGTAACGTATGAAAAACTGCAGGAGATTGTAAAGGAGTATCCGACGCCGTTTTATTTATATGACGAAAAGGGCATCCGGGAAAATGCAAGGGCGGTACAGGAGGCATTTGCCTGGAATCCGGGATTTCGGGAGTATTTTGCGGTAAAAGCCACGCCGAATCCGTTTTTAATCAACCTGTTAAAGGAATATGGCTGCGGCTTGGACTGCTCCTCTATGACAGAGCTGATGCTGGCCGATGCGCTTGGCTTTTCCGGGGAGGATATCATGTTTTCCTCCAACGATACGCCGGCGGAGGAATTTGCGTTTGCCGCGCAGACAGGCGCCGTGATCAATCTGGATGACTTTACCCATATTGATTTTCTGGAACAAACCATCGGTCGGATTCCGGAGACTATCAGCTGCCGTTTTAACCCGGGCGGAGTTTTTAAAATCAGCAACGGTATCATGGACAACCCTGGCGACGCCAAATACGGCTTTACAAAGGAGCAGCTGTTTGAGGGCTTCCGGATTTTAAAGGAAAAGGGCGCGAAGCGCTTCGGCGTTCATGCGTTTCTGGCCAGCAATACCGTGACGAACGACTACTATCCGCTGCTGGCCAAAACGCTGTTTGAGACAGTTGTGGAATTGAAGGAGGCTACCGGCTGCGATATCCGTTTTATCAATCTTTCCGGCGGTGTCGGCATTCCCTATACGCCCGATCAGACGCCGAACGATATCCGTGTCATTGGCGAGGGCGTGCGTAAGGTTTACGAGGAGGTACTGGTTCCGGCGGGCCTGGGCGACGTGGCGATTTATACGGAAATGGGGCGCTTTATGATGGGGCCGTACGGCTGCCTTGTTACGAAGGCCATCAGATCGGAAGAGCGTCGTGTAGGGAAAGAGTGTTCTCTACTGTGT
>CANDKL010000159.1 GCA_947385255.1 uncultured Roseburia sp.
GGATAACTTTCAATGATTTCGCCATTAATAGGCATATCAATTCACCTCCCAATTATGAAACAACTGCTTTGATAAAATCAGCATACCATATTCACGGCGCAAATTCTATTATATTTTGTGAACATAAAATTGTTACACTTTATTATAGTTACATTTCACAATCCTTCAGGTATATCTGCTGTTACAAACATCGGATTATGAAAAGCTGCTGCACAAATCCATTGGCTTAACCGATGATCTGCAACAAAGCGCATACTACTTTATTGCGCAGCAGTTTCTATATGTATTATTACGGCCCGAAATCTGTAACGGCAGTTGTATTGAAACGGTTGTGAAATTCAGGTATTTGCAGGAGGCGTGTTTGCCGATAACCAGCTTAAGTCCGCTATTGACCCACCCCCAATACCTACGACAAGTTCTGACACAGCCCCCTTCCCTCTGGCTGATGCCACTCCTCTTCCACTCCTTCCACCTCTACAAATTCCCCAAATACAACAAATAAACTAACGTAAACACTAATCCGACATAAAACAGCAGCAGCCCAAACGAAAGGCTCCTCTGAATAATCATATTCGTCTCCATAATCTTTTCCCGCTGCACCGCCAGCCTGTGCGCAAAGGAAACCTCCCGCTCCGGCGAAGGCTGCTTCAAAATCCTGCGCTTGATCACCCGAAGCCTATCCAAAGCCGTCCCCAGAAAATACGTAAACCGCGTTCCCTCCGGCAGCTCATGCGGTATCTTCCGTTCCGCAAATACCGTCTTACGCAAAAGCAGAATCACCCAGTCTGCCAGACTGTCTAAAATCCTGCAGAAAAACCGCGCCACAGCCGGCAGAATTCCAAGCAGAAGCGGGCGGTACAGTAAATTCTCCACATCCCACCATTTCGGCCAGCAGTCCTTATACTCCCGGTATCCGTTTTTGTCCGACATTAGCAGCTTACAGATGATCAGATACAGCACAATCCCGATGCAAATCGAGATCACCGCGCCGCGCAGGTTCAACAGCCCAAAATACACGACGGTCTGCCCGCTTCCCTCTACATGCATAAAGCCCTGCCCCAGATCCGCAATCCAATCCGGCAGGATATTCGGCACAACGCCCAATACCGGCAGTAAAACTGCGCTCGCGCCAATCGCAAAGGCGCTAAGCGGGCTCATATAATGCGTCATGTCATCAAAGCGCTCCTGCTCCTTTTCATCCGGATTCTTCTCCACAAACACCGCTACGTAAAGCTTCGTCATATAAGCCAACGTCATACCGCCGCTGATGAGAAACAGCCACTCCGACGCCTTTAAAAAGCCGGAAAGCTCTGCGGATGCACGGATCCCCTCCGCAATGCTTTCGTGCAAAAGCGTCTTGCTGACATATCCGTTAAAGAGCGGCACTCCGGCAATCCCCAGTGCGCCGAACAGAAAGCACAGGTTCAAAAACGGCTTATTGCGCCCAAAGCCCCGGATTTCATTGAGGTTCAGCTTATGGACATTCATCACGACAACGCCCGCGATCAGAAAGAGCACCAGCTTAATCAGGGAATGGTTCACCATATGCAGAAGCGTTCCCCGGACAGCCAGGGCGTTTTCCTCGCCCAGAATCCCCTGCATGCCGGCGCCGACCAGTATAAATCCAATCTGCGACATAGAGGAGCACGCCAGCGTCCGTTTCAAATCCACCGAAAAAACTGCCAGAAGCGCGCCGCCGAACATGGTCAGCAGTCCGATCGAAAGAAGAAGCAGCCCCCATCTTTCATCGTGCAGAAAAATATTGCAGCTGACCGCAAGCACGCCGAAGATACCGGCCTTGGTCAGAATACCCGAAAGCAGCGCGCTCGCCGGCGCCGGCGCTACCGGATGCGCCTTCGGCAGCCAGATATGCAGCGGAAACGCGCCCGCCTTTGCGCCGAAGCCCACCAGCGTACAGCATCCGGCTATATACAGCATCCGCGGATCCCCGCAGGAAGCGGCCGCATCCAAAAGCTCGGACATCTCCAGCGTCCCCAGCGTATGATACAGCAGAAACAGTCCCATTAAGAGCACCATGCCGCCGATGACGGCAACGGCCAGATAGGTCTCCGCCGCCCGAACCGCCCCCTTTGTCTCCTCCTGCACCACCCAGACATAGGAGGTAAACGACATGATTTCGAAGAAAATAAAGGTTGTAAACAAATCCGCCGACAAAAATACGCCAAGCGTTGCAGACAGCGTCACCAGCTGGAAAAAATAGTATCGGCCCAGGCAGTGCTCGTGCGCTAAGTATTCCCGTGAAAACAGAAGTGTCATCATCCACATAAACGCCGCAACAAGCCCATATACCGCACGAAATCCGTCCAGGCAAAGGTGAAGCCCCATGCCGCAGACTCCAGGCACAACAAGCTCGCTTCCCATGCCGCTTTTTGCCAGCATACACATCAGGACAAATTCGGCAATGCCAATGCCCATCGCAAGAAAATCCCTGATATTGTTCCATCCGCCCGCGCCGCCGGACACTGCCGCCTGCCGATCCGCAAAAAATACCGCAAACGCGCCCGCCGCCGGAACCAACAGCAGTCCCAAATATAATCCTTCCATCACAGCCTCCTTAAAAGCCCCCGTGCGAAACCGCCGTAAACAAATCGGTAAACGGCACGGAGCAAATACCAAACCCCACTATGCCGATGGCAAACACAGACAGCGGCAGCAGCATCATCCAGTTTGGATCCTTCACATCCGCTATCGCAGACTCGTCAAAATCCGCCTTTGGGAAATACGCCCGGATCACAATCGTAAGCATATACATCGCCGTCAAAAGCGCCGATACCAAAAGCGCCCCCACGCCGAAATACGCCAGGCGGTTTCCGCTTGCAATTGCCGCGTCCGCCAGATTCCACTTGCTGATAAAGCCGCACAGCCCCGGCACACCCATTAAGGCAAGCGCCGATACGGTAAAAAGGAAGAACACCTTCGGCATTTTTTTTGCAAGCCCGTCTAGCTGATGAATGTAGTGCCGCCCGGTTTGATGCATAATGGCCCCCGCGCAGAAAAACGAGCAGATTTTCATAAACGCGTGAAACACCATATGCGAAAGCGCCGCCGCAAGCCCCACAGGCGTCATAATCGTCACGCCGAACAGAATATAAGAAAGATTGCTGATCGTCGAATACGCCAGGCGCCGCTTTAAATGCGTCTCCTTTAAAGCCATAGACGACCCGTATACAATCGTAAGCATTGCCGCAGCCATCACCAGATACTGCGCCCAGGTCCCGCGCAGGAAATCCGCGCCGAAGCAGTAAAAGGTCAGCCGCATGATGGCAAACGCGCCGGATTTAACAACGGCTACGGCATGCAAAAGCGCTGTAACCGGCGTCGGCGCAACTCCTGCCTCGGGCAGCCATGCGTTAAACGGACAGACCGCGGCCTTGACGCCGAACCCGAAAAAGCTGAATACATAAATCAGCAGAAAGATATTTTTGCCGCCGGCAATATTGGCCATATTCATCACGCCGCCCAGCGTAAAGTCGGAGGTTTCCCCATACAAGATGACAAAAATCATTCCGATAAACGCAAAAGCCGCTCCGCCGATCGAATAATACAGATACTTCCGGCTCGCCAGGATCGCCTCTCTTGTCAGCGTATGCATCACAAGCGGCAGCGTCACCAGCGTCAAAAGCTCATAGAAACAGTACATCGTAAGAAAGTTATCCGCCAGGGCAATTCCAAGCGTCACTCCATACGTAATTGTATAAAACATAAAAAAGGTCTTTTCATGCTTTTCCTTTGTCATATATTCAAACGAATACAGCGTCGCAAGCGGCCACAAAAACGAAATCAGCCCTGCAAACACCGTTCCAAGCCCGTCTAACTGGAACGCAATCTCCAGATTTCCGGTAAAATGCACCAGCGTAAAAATCTCGGACGGGCGGTGCAAAAGAAGCGCCCAGACCAAAACAGAATTGACAAGCACAAGACCCTCTAAGTACACCAGCATGTGGCTTCGCTTTTTCCACGGAATCAGCGGATTTAAAATCCCGCCGACGCAGGGGACAAACACTGCCAGAAATAAGTAAAATGCATCCATGAAATCCCCTCCTTATATCGCCTTAAGTACCTGTGCCGCAAATGCAAACAGTGGATCCGTAAGCCCGTTTGGCAGCAGTCCAATGAACACCGTAAACGCCGCCAATGCCAAAAGCGGCGCTAACATCAGGCAGGACGGCTCCTTTCCCGCAAACCGCGAAGCGTCATATCCCTCGCCCGGGAAAAAGCCCTGCATCGTAATCGGCAGCAAATAGCCTGCCGTAAGCAGTGCGCTCACTAAAAGCACGACCGGCCCCAGCCAGGAAAACACCGGGATCCCAGACCTAAGCGAGCCGACTGCCAGGAACCATTTACTCACAAACCCGCTCATCGGCGGAATTCCAATCAATCCCAGCGATACAATCGTATAGCACCAGAGCGTCACTGGCATCCCTTTTCCAATCCCGCGCAGCTCCTCCACGCGCGTACAGCCCGTGCGGTAAATCATAGCCGCCGCACACAAAAACAGTGCCACCTTAATAAACGCGTGCGCCGCTACGTGCAAAAGCGCCCCGGTCATTGCCTCCGTCTCCATCACGGCCAGGCCAAACAGAATATACGAAAGCTGGCTCACCGTCGAATACGCAAGGCGCTTTTTTAACACAGGCTCGCGGAATGCCAAAAGCGAACCCATAAATACCGTCAAAAGCGCAAGCGCCATCCATGCCGTCTGCACCCAGGTCCCCCGCAAAAACTCCACGCCAATCATCTGATAGACCACACGGATCACTGCCAGCACACCCGCCTTTACGATAACGCCGGAAAGCACGGCGGAGGCCGGCCCCGGGGCCACCGGATGCGCCGTCGGCAGCCACGCGTGCAGCGGAAACATGCCTGCCTTGACGCCGAAGCCAAGGATCATGAAAAAGGACAGCACGAAAAACAGCGTCGAATGCTCCGAAAGCACGCCCGGCGGAATGACGCCGCCCGTTGTAAACTCCAGCGTTGTACCATAGTGGCAGATAAAATAAATACCGGCTAACGCCATATAAGCTCCGGCAAAGGAGAAAAACAGATACCGAAGGCCCGCCATAATCGACTCGCGGCTCTGCGTATGCAGCACCATCGGCATCGAAGTCAGCGTCATAAGCTCATAAAAGAGGTACATCGTAATCAGATTTCCCGCAAAATCAAGTCCCAGCAGCACGCCGAACACAATCAGGTAAATACCGAAATACCGCTTTTCATTCTTTTCATGCTTCATATATTCAAAGGAAAACATTCCTGCCAAAATCCAGACTGCCGTAACAACCAGCGAAAAATATTTTCCCAGCTCATCCAGCTTAAAATAAACCGGCAGATCCTTTGTCAGATAAAACAGCGTCACGCCGTCCGTTTCCCCGAAAATGACGGCAAAGGCCGCCGCCCCGGTCAGCACCAGGACCGCTCCCACATAAAGCAGCAAAGAAGTCCTCTTTTGAAATTCTTTTTTCAGCAACAGCACAATTCCTGCCAGGATTGGAAAAAACACCGGCAGCAGCAATATTTGCTCCATCCTCTCTCCCTCCTATGCAAAAACCGATAAGCCCTGTGTAATCCAGTCCGTAATCGGCTGCGAACACATACCCAGCGCGATATTGAGTCCCACAAAGCAAAACAGCGTAAACGTATACAGCGGATTATCCTTCGCCGAAACCGCCCCATATTTGCTCCGGATCGGCGTATAAATACGAATTACCGTTTTCATAAAATAAATGGCGTTCAAAATCGTACTGATCGCCAGCACAATCAACGCGGGAAGCATTTTTAAATTCCCCTGCACCGCCGCCTGTGAAAACAGAAGCTTGCTGATAAAGCCGGAAAACAGCGGAATTCCGACCATAGACAGCGAGCCCACCGTAAACGCAAGCCCCGCGCAGACATTGCGGTAGGCAGCCCCGGTCAGCTCGATAAACTGCTTGTTGTCATCCGCCACATCCGTAAGGCCAACCCCCGCCACAAACAGCAGGGACTTCGTCGCCGCATGCGCTAAAATATGAAAAACAGAAGCAATCATACCGGCCTGGGTCCCCAGTCCGAAGCCCATATAAATATATCCAATCTGCGCCACCGAGGAATAGGAAATCATTCTGCGAATATCGTTTTCCCGGATTGCGCTTGTCGAACCCATAATCATACCGGCCAGCCCGAATACAAACAGTACGTTAATAATCCGGCTCTGTACGAATATATCAAATCCGATCACGCGGTAAATAATCTTGATCAAAAGGAAAATATAACCCTTTGATACGAGGCTCGAAAGCATTGCCGCAGATGATACAGTCGAATACCCGTAGGCATCCGGCAGCCATGCGTGAAACGGAAACAGCGCGCTCTTAATGGCAAGCCCGACGACCATCAGCGCAATCGTCACCAAAAGCGGAATCATATACGTGCCCTCTGCCGCAATCTGCCGCACACTCTCCTGCACATTGCTCATCAGAAGATGCCCCGTCATATCATACAGCATGCAAAGCCCGATTAAAAACAGGCCGGAGCCAAGCAAGCTCATAATCATATAGCGCGTCGCCGCCTCAATCGCACGCCCGCTTTCCATAATCATAATCAAACCGCAGGCTGCAATCGTATTGATTTCCACAAATACATACGCCGTAAACAGGTCGTTGGTGTATACCAGCGCAAGCAGGGAGCTTAACAGCAGATCCACCATAATATAGTACAGATTCTCCTTGCCCGGATCGATTTCCAACTGAATCTTCCTCCGCCCGCCGTTTAATGACAGCAGCATAATCACGCAGAAAAACAGCGCCATGCCCGCCTCTAACGAGCCGAACCGGATTTCATTTCCAAGCGGCGCCGGGAAATGCCCCATGACATAAACATAGCTTTGCCCTGTCGTCAGGGTCATGTACAGCGTACAGGCAGACAAAGCCCCGACGGCAGTCACCACAAAGGTATTCAAACGCCTTGCCCCCGTCCCTTTTAATGCCGAGCTGATAATTGCCGAAAACATGGCAAGCAAAATCGAAAGAC
>CANDKL010000160.1 GCA_947385255.1 uncultured Roseburia sp.
ATATGAGGCTGTGACTGGAGTTCAGACGTGTGCTCTTCCGATCTCCCCGCTGCTTCCGGCTTTACGATACGCAGAATCCTCGCCCGCGCAACCTTGGGGCTTACCGGAAACACCATATAATCCTCCGCTCCTGCCGCAAATGCCTCCAGAATCTTCTCCTCCCGCCGCTCCTTTGACACCAGAAGAAACGGGATACCCGCAAGCCTCCCGTTTTTTATCCGTTCTATTGGAAAATCCATCACCACAAGGCCGATATCCTCCGCCTCCCTTTCGTTTTCCAGAAAACGGATCCCGTCCTTTTTACACTGCTTATTCAACTCCATCACCCATCTTTTCTCCTGATCCCAAATAAGAACCTCCATGTCAAACCTCCTGCCCGCATCCTTCAAACTGGCTTCAGTGGGCGGCCGCTTTGTCCGACAGATTTTTTCTGCAGGAGAAAAGCCCTGCATCATCACGCAGGGCTGTCCTTGCCTCTGTCACACTCTATAGTATGGCAGTCCGTTTGTTTTTTATACAATTCTCCTCACAGAGAGAATCGGGCGGTATCCGGCGTTCGATACCTTAATCCCGGTTTTGGCGGAGCTGGCGTGGACAATCTGCCCGTTTCCAATGTAAATCCCGATATGGCCGGAATAGGATACCAGATCTCCCGGCCTTGCATTGCCAAGTCCTCCTACATCCGTTCCGCACTGTCCCTGCTCTCCGGAGGTACGCGGCAGGCTGATGCCGAAGTTTTTGTACACGCTCATGACAAATCCGGAGCAGTCCGCACCGTTCGTCAGGCTCGTCCCGCCGTATACATACGGATTTCCGACAAACTGCAGGGCATAGTTGGCAATCTGCTGCCCCAGGCCCGAAGACGCCTGCGTACTTCCGCTGCTTTCCGGAACGGGCTTTGCTTCTCCCCGTTTCGACTCGGATCCCCGGGCCGGAGCAGATTCCCTGGCAGCCTCAAGCGTCTGCCTGGCAGAAGCCTCTGCCTCTGCCTCTGCCTGCGCCCTTGCTGCTTCCTCTTCCGCTAAGCGCGCTTCCTCCTCCCGTCTGAGCCTTTCTTCCTCTTCTTCCCTGGACTCTGCAACCGGGTGAACGGTATAAACATCCACGTAATCTGCGGATACATACCCCTGCTCTGCTCCGGCATCTACCTTCACCCAGCCTTCTAACTCTTCTTCTACCTGCACAACCTCTTCCTGCGGCAAAAGCGTAATAATTCCGGACTCTGTTGTCGCTTCCTCACGCAGCCGGAGCGCATCTGCCTCCACCTTCGCCTGGCGCACGCCGACCTCCTCGGCCTTTGCTGCGCCTTCTTCTCCGCGAATTGCATATTCTTCCTTAATATAACCCTCTACGCTTCCGGATGTAATCTTCAGCCATCCGTTTTCCTCTCCGATAATCTCACCTACGGAGTCGTTGTACAGTTTCCCAATGATTTCGCCTTCCATACCGGGCTGATTCCGGACGTGCAGATAGGAATCGACCTGCGCAACTGCAAGCTCCGGCTCTTCCTTAGCTTCAGGAAGCGCCTCGCCCGCCTCCTCCGCTGCGCGGATTTCCTCCATTGCCGTTTCTGCAGCCTCCAGCGCTGCCGCCCCGGCCCCAATATGTAATTTATGTTCTTCCTGTTCAACCACCTGATCCTTAGATTCACGGGCAACCGCCGTCGTCGTATTTGCTGTTGCAATAATTGCAGCCGTAATACAGAGGCCTGCAAGTTTCCTGCTTCTTTGTTTCATGTGTTTTGTACTCCTTTCTGAATATGTTACGATTTTATTACATAATTGTGACCAAAATATATGAATCCGACTGGAAAAATCCGGAAAAAAAGCAAATCATTGAATCCCTGCCGAAATCATGTTATGATGTCCGTAATGAAACGTTCAGGGGAGGTATTATATCATGAAAAAAAATGAAAATTCCCGCAGCTCCTTTTCCGGCAAGCTGGGCTATGTGCTGGCCGTTGCCGGATCTGCCGTCGGGCTCGGGAACATCTGGCGCTTTCCTTATCTGGCAGCCAAATACGGCGGCGGTATTTTTCTTCTCACCTATCTGATTCTGATGCTTACCTTCGGCTATGCGCTCATCGTCTCCGAAACGGCATTAGGCCGCATGACAAAGCGGAGCCCCGTCGGCGCGTTTCGTAGCTTCGGCAAAAGCGCCCCGTTTCGGTTCGGCGGATGGATCAACGCCGTCATTCCCATGCTGATTGTCCCTTATTATAGTGTAATCGGGGGATGGGTTGTAAAATATCTGTTTGAATACCTGCGGCAAAATACCGCCGCATTAGCAAAGGACGGCTATTTTGACTCTTTTATCGCAAACAGCTCAGAAACAGAGCTGTGGTTCCTGCTTTTTTGCCTGATGGTCATCGCCGTCCTGTTTGCCGGTGTAAAGCAGGGTGTGGAACGCGTTTCCAAAATCATGATGCCTCTGCTTGTGCTGCTTGCCGTATTTGTCGCCGCTTATTCTGTCACACGACCAGGCGCGCTCGAAGGAGTTGCTTATTTTCTGATTCCGAATTTTAAAAATTTTTCCTGGATGACCGTTGTAGCGGCCATGGGGCAGATGTTTTACTCTCTGTCCATTGCCATGGGCATTTTATATACGTATGGTTCCTACATTAAAAAAGATGTGGACATAGAAAAATCCACCCAGCAGGTGGAAATCTTTGATACGGCCATTGCCATGCTCGCGGGACTGATGATCATCCCGGCGGTATTTGCCTTTTCCGGAGGAGATGCAGCGACCTTAAAGGCCGGCCCTTCCCTGATGTTTATTACCATCCCGAAGGTCTTTGCCAGTATGGACTTTGGAACCGGCGCGGGGATTCTATTCTTCCTGCTGGTGCTGCTTGCCGCCTTAACCAGCGCGATTTCCCTCGCGGAATCCGGTGTTTCCACTTTCGAGGATCAGCTCGGGTGGAGCCGCGCCAAATCCACGCTTTTAATGGGCGCAGTGATTCTTTTATTCGGCTCGGCCTCGGCCCTTGGCTTCGGCGTCCTGGATTTTGTCAGGATTCTTGGCATGTCCGTATTAGATTTTTTTGACTTTCTGACCAATTCCCTGATGATGCCTGTCGCCGCGCTGTCCACCTGCTTCTTAGTAACCCGTGTAGCAGGGCTGGACCGGATCATCCGGGAGGTGGAGCAGTCCTCCGCATTTCGACGCAAAAAAATGTACTGCTTTTTTATGAAATATCTGGCTCCGATCTGTATCGTAGTCATCCTGCTCAGCTCCATCGCAAGCGTATTGGGATGGATTACCCTGTAGCCATTCTAAAAAGGGCTGCCGCATGAAATACGCATTTTCGCATTTCCATGCAGCAGCCCCTTCTGTTCACAGCATCCTCCGCCGTTTCAATATCACCAGCGCCAGCACACAAATTGCAGCCGTCACCACACAGATAATTGCAAATCCATGCGGCGTCTCCGACAGCGGCATCCATCTCCCGCTTACATTCATCCCGTAAATTCCGGATATAATGGTAGGAATCGCCATTACCAGCGTAATCGAGGTCAGAAATTTCATCACATTATTCAGCCGGTTATTGATAATGGTAGATACCAGATCTCTGGCCCCGTGAATA
The DNA here is from genome assembly GCA_947385255.1 of uncultured Roseburia sp. Classification (GTDB taxonomy): domain Bacteria; phylum Bacillota; class Clostridia; order Lachnospirales; family Lachnospiraceae; genus Roseburia_B. Next base: position 3,587 of record CANDKL010000160.1, read on the forward strand.
ATGTCCCGGTATATATTCGTCATTTCAATCGCCTGGCGGTTTTCCACGATAACATCGTCTAAAAGCTCCTTGTCCTCCGGATACTGCTTAATCCGCTCATACCGCGTCAGGCGGTCCAGCACGACCTTATTCGCGCTTAAGGAGGTGGCAAAATAAACGAGGTTCGTCTCCAGCTCATGCAGGTTGATTAAATCCTTGTCCTCAGTCGTCTCGGTTCCGACTCTTTTCTCAATTTCGCTTCGTTTTTTATCAATCACGCGCAGCAACGCCTGGTATAAATTCGTCGTACGCAGCAGGATCTGGTAAACGAACCGCATCCTCTTCTTTGTGGAAAAGCCCCGCATACGATTTTTATAAAAGGAATTCAAAATCACCGTATCCTCACCGCATACGGTCAGAATCGCATCCTGTACCAGAAGGATACCCAGCGGAATTGTCGTATAGGCCCGCTGCTCATTACGAATCTCTTCCAGAGGAATATCCACCAGTATCAGCGTATAACCGTCCTCAATCTGCACACGGGAGCTTTCCTCCTCATCCAGCGCAGCCCGCAGATCCGCAATATCTATCTCATAATACTCCGCAGCCTCCGTCAGCTCGTCCATATTCGGCGAAATCAAATTCACCCAGACATCCGGCTCAAATACATCCTTCTGTGAAAGCACGCCGTTATCTGTTTTATAAATGGTCCTCATATCCCGCCTCCTTCCTGTGATACCCGTTTTATTATAACACACCGGCTCCAAAATGCATACAAAATGTTTGCATATTCTGTCAGGTTGTGTTATAATCGCTTTAACGCCATAAAGTTTCAACGCGTTAAACTACAAAAACCAGATGGAGGGCATTATGAAACTATTATTATTAATCATTTACTTTGCCGTACTGATCGGCATTGGGCTGTATTGCCGCAAGCATGCAACCGATGTAAACGGGTTTGTTTTAGGCGGACGTTCCGTGGGTCCCTGGCTTACGGCGTTTGCATATGGAACCTCTTATTTTTCCGCAGTTGTATTTGTAGGCTATGCGGGCCAGTTTGGGTGGAGATACGGAATTGCCGCTACCTGGGCGGGCATTGGAAACGCGATTATCGGATCCCTGCTTGCATGGGTGGTACTGGGACGCAGGACGCGTATTATGTCCCAGCACTTGGATTCTGCGACGATGCCGCAGTTTTTCGGCGAACGGTTTGGCAGCCAGCCGCTTAAAATCGGCGCCTCAGTGATTATTTTTATTTTTTTGATTCCGTATACCGCTTCTCTGTACAATGGGCTTTCCAGATTGTTTGGGATGGCGTTTAATATTGATTATTCGGTGTGTATTATTCTGATGGCTGTTTTGACGGCGATCTATGTCATTGCGGGCGGCTATATGGCGACTGCGATCAATGATTTTATACAGGGAATTATCATGCTGTTCGGAATTGTGACCATTATTGCCGCAGTATTAAACAGCAAGGGCGGCTTTATGACGGCATTAGACGGCCTGGCAAAAGTGACAGACGAAACGGTTGCTGCGACGCCGGGAATCTTCGCAAGCTTCTTTGGACCGGATCCGCTGAACCTGATGTTTGTCGTAATCCTGACCTCGCTGGGTACCTGGGGCCTGCCGCAGATGGTCCAGAAATTTTATGCGATTAAGAACGAAGAGGCGATTAAGAAGGGAACGATTATTTCCACCATGTTTGCACTGGTGGTAGCCGGCGGATGCTATTTCCTTGGCGGCTTTGGACGCCTGTTTTCGGATCAGATTGATGTGGCGGCAAACGGCTATGATTCCATTATCCCGACCATGCTGTCCGGACTGTCTCCGATTTTGATTTCACTGGTTGTGATTTTAGTGCTGTCGGCATCAATGTCCACACTTTCCTCCCTTGTTATGGCCTCGAGCTCTACGCTTACGATTGACTTTTTAAAGGAGCTTGTGTTCAAAAAGATGGACGACAAGAAGCAGGTATTTACCATGCGTGTGCTGGTTGTGGTATTTATTATCATTTCATCGGTGCTGGCTCTGGTTCAATATAAGAGCTCCGTAACCTTTATTGCCCAGCTCATGGGTGTATCCTGGGGTGCGCTGGCCGGCTCCTTTTTGGCGCCGTTTATGTATGCGCTGTATTCTAAGAGGGTGACAAAGGCTGCCTGCTGGGTAAGCTTTATCTTCAGCTCCGTGCTGATGGTAGCCAATATTTTCTTCCGTCCGTCGTTCCCGGAAATTATGCAGTCCCCGATTAACTGCGGTGCGATTGCCATGCTTGCAGGGCTGATCATTGTACCGATTGTCAGCATGGTGACGCCGAAGCCGGACAAGAGGCTGGTGGATAATGCGTTTGCGTGCTATGAGGAGAAAACGGAGGTTGCCAGAAAGACTGCGCTTGGGAAATAAGGAAACGGCACTCATCAAGTACATAGAACTGCGCAAAAAAACAGGCGGGGCCGCTGGAAATGGCGGCAGCGCCTGTTTTTGTGCATTCGCATGCACTGCCCAATGATTTAAAGACAGCTTAAGCCGGAATCGGACACATATTTTTTGATGGCGGCAAAGCTCTCCGGGCTGATGACGTGCTCCATGAGACAGGCGTCTTCAACGGCTGTTTTCTCATCAATGCCAAGCGCGATGAGCCAGTTGGAGAGGAACAGGTGACGCTCGTAGATCATGGCCGCGATGGCATGTCCCTTTTCGGTTAAGTGGATAAAGCCGGATTCATTGACGGTAATGCAGCCGTTTTCCCGCAGGTGCTTCATGGCTACGCTGATGCTGGATTTTTTAAAATTCATCTCCGTGGCAATATCGACCGAGCGTACTACCGGTAGACGCTTGCTTAAAATGAGAATGGTTTCCAGGTAATCCTCTGCTGATTTATTCATTGTCATGACAGGCCTCCAATACATAGACAGAACAATAGTGCTAGAAGGCTATTGTAACATATATTTTGAGAAAAGGGAACATGCTGCATTTCACAGGTTGGAGAAATAAATATGGCAGCAGCCGCCCAGTTATGGTACAATACTCCAAAAGGCAACACAAAAAAGGAGGACAATCTATGTCAAAAGAAAAATTCACCCCGATCACTTATGTTTTCACAGGTATTATCCTTGTCGTTTTTCTGCTATCCCTCCTGTACTCTGCACGAAGGAATTTCCGGGAAGGCGTTTTTGTAGATGACCGGTTTTTCTATCTGACCGAAGGCACGCTTTTAGAATACGATGAGCAGAACCAGATCCGCTTAAAGGGCACTAACTCCGGCACCGACTTCACCATCACCTCAGATGGCGCCGTACAATCTGCCAGCTTAAAGTCAGACGGCGATCATGTAACAATCACCTATGACAACGGCACTGTTTTTGAAGGCGACTGGAACGGCAAATCTGTTTCCGAAGATTCGGATGAGGAGCACTCCCTAAAC
>CANDKL010000161.1 GCA_947385255.1 uncultured Roseburia sp.
TGCCCTGGCAGCCTCCGCTTCGTTGTATTTCCACGTATGCTGCGCTTCGTTTGTACTGTCATACAATAAATACGGCACACGGTCTGAGGTGTGCGTGCGAATGGCCACCGGCGTCGGATGATCCGGCAGAATCACCATGCGGAATGCTTCTCCTGCCGCGCGCAGCCCCTCCACAATCGGACGGATCAGACGCTGATCCAGGTTCTCAATCGCCTGTACCTTGCGCTCTGCGCTGCCCTGATGCCCCATCTCGTCCGGCGCCTCCAGATGTACGTATACAAAATCATAACCATCCTTTTCCAAAACGTCAACCGCCGCCTGCGCCTTGCCCTCATAATTCGTATGCAGGCCGCCGTTTGCGCCGTCTACCGTAACCACCTTCATCGAAGAGCCGACCGCTATGCCCTTTAGTAAATCCACTGCGGAAATCATCGCGCCCCTCTTCCCGGTCTTTTCCATAAAGGGCGACAGCTCCGGCTTCGTCCCCGCGCCCCAGAACCAGCAGGAATTGGCCGGATTTTGCCCCTTCTCTCTGCGTTTTACGTTAATCGGATGATGGATCAGAATCTCATAGCTCTTTTCCATCATTTCGCGCAGCTTCTCTTGCTGCGGCAGCTTATCGCCAATCACCTGATCTAAGATATCATGCGGCTGCACCAGGCGCATCACCTCGCCCTTATCCCAGATCAGAAGATGCCGGTAGCTCGTTCCCACATAAAACCGAAACTCCTCCGTCTCCAGCTCCCTTCTCACAGCCTCCAGTAAAACAGCTGCTTCCTCCGTAGAAATTTCACCGGAGCTGTGATCTAAAATCCGCCGCTTTCCATAGCTTTCCTCTTCCTCTGAAAGCGTCACCAGATTGCAGCGCAGCGCAATATCCGTTTCCTTCATCGGAACACCGATACTCAGCGCCTCAAGCGGCGAGCGGCCGGAATAATATTTCCTCGGATCGTAGCCCAGCACGGAAAGATTTGCCGTATCGCTTCCAGGGCTCATCCCGTCCGGAATCGTATGCACCATGCCGATGGTACCCTTTGCGGCAAGCGCATCCATCATGGGCGTCTTCGCATAGGCCAGCGGCGTCCGGTTCCCCAACGCTTCAATGGGACGGTCTGCCATACCGTCCCCTAATATTACCAGATATTTCATATTATACTCCTTTTCTAGCGACCGATCCGTATCACAGAACGTACGGTAAGCTCAGACGCCTTTATAGCAAACGCCTCTTCTGTCATTGCAGAGGTAAGAAAACCAATTTCTCCCTCTATGCCCGCATCGACATATTCTACCTCTCCAAAAAGCCTCTGTACCGCGCTTTTGTCCGAAACCGTACGTACAAAAAAAGCATGCTTCATTTTTCCGAACTCCGCTAACGTTCTCTTCTCTGCCTTCCATTCCATCGGAATATTGCCGTCCATATGCCTTGCAATATCCACCATGTCGGCCACAACGGCGGAGGCAGTCGGCAGCTTGCCCGCGCCGCTCCCATAAAACATCGCGTCGCCCAATACGTTGCCGTGTACAAAAACAGCATTGAATACGTCGTTGACATTGTAAAGCGGATGCTCCTTCGAAAGCAAAAACGGCGCCACCAGCACGGCATATCCCTCTTCGGTTTTTTTGCTTGAAGCTAACAGCTTAATGACACGTCTCATCTGCGCGGCGTATTTCATATCCGCCGCGGAAACCTTTGTAATTCCTTCCGTGTGGATATCGTGAAAGTCCACCTGCTGCCCGCAGACAAGAGAGGTTAGGATGGCAATCTTGCGGCAGGCGTCATAGCCCTCAATATCCGCCGTCGGATCCTTCTCCGCATAGCCCTTTTCCTGCGCATCCTTCAATACCTCCGCAAACTCAGAGCCGTCATTGCTCATCCTTGTCATCATATAATTGGTTGTCCCATTTAAAATACCCGTGATCTCTTCGATCTCATCTGCGGTCAGCGCATTTAAAATCGTGCGGATCACCGGAATGCCGCCGCCTACACTTGCTTCAAACATAAAATTGACGTTCTTTTCTCTGGCAAGGGCGATAAGCTCTGCTCCCTTCTCTGCGACCAACGCCTTATTGGAGGTCGTCACATGCTTTCCTGCTTCTAACATGGCCTTTACAAACGTATAGGCGGGCTCCACCCCTCCCATCGTCTCTACGACAATGCGCACTTCCGGATCGTTCGCGATTACTGTATAATCGTGCACAATCTTCTCCTGAATCGCGTCTCCCGGAAAATCCCGGATATCTAAGACATATTTGAGCTCGATGCCTTCCCCCGTCCGCTCCTTAATACCCGTCCGGTTGATATCCAGTACCTCCGCGACACCCGAACCAATCGTGCCGTATCCCATTACTGCTGCTTTTATCATAATTTCCTCCATTCTAGGGCGTTTTATTCCCTGGCAAGTATTTTCAGATAATGAATTCCCGCTTTCCCCTCAATCTCCTCTGCCATTTCCGAAATGTCTCCCGTATCCGGCAGCACGTCTACGCTGAGGGAGAGGGAGGCCACTCCGTTCACCGGGATGCTCTGGTGAATCGTCAGGACATTGGCATGATAATCTGCCACCGACTTTAAAACCTCCGACAAAAGTCCAGGCTCATCATCCATCTGAATCATCATCGTAACGGTCATCCCTCTGGAGTTGTCGTGGAACGGAAAAATATCGTCCTTATATTTGTAAAAGGAGCTGCGGCTGATCCCCACTGCATCCGCCGCCTCCTGAACACTGGCAGCTTTCCCGGTGTCGATCAGACGCTTCGCTTCCACCACCCTTAAGAGTACCTCCGGTATAGCCTTTTCCTTCAGGACAAAGTAATTCGTTCTTACTGCCATAGCTTTTGCTTCCTCCCTGCGTTCTTCCTGCTGTTGTTTGTATCACAGATACAACTGTTTCTGTGTGAAAGATAATATCATATCTTCCGGGAGGCTGCAACCTAAAATTTCTTTCCGCGCCCGCCGAACCTGCGGCCGCCCGCTCCGGTATGCACGGAGCTTTTGCCTGCCGGCCTGCGGCCGCCCTTAGCCGTATGATTCGGCGGCCTTCTGTAACGCTGTCTTCCAATCGAAGAGCGGCTTCTCACCATCTTTCCCAGCACAAAGCTGCCGCCGGCCGCCAAAACCAAAACAGCCAGATTGATGACGTTCCCCATCCAACCGGAATCCTTCTTCTCCGGCGTGACGCCCTCCGGGATCCCTTTTGTAAAATTCTGATCCGCTCCATAGAGCATCAGATAAAGCGCCTGCGCATAATCCGCCTCTTCGGCTGCCGCATGAGCCTCCTCTAAAATTTGATCCAGCCTTTCATCCGTCAGATACTGCTGCGCCGTACCGGCCGTCGCCAGGTACAGCTCCCGATTATCCAAATCCGCCAGACAGCCAATCCCGTTCTCCCCAGCCGTATACTGATTAAAAAACTCCTCGCATACCGTCTGCGCCGATTTGCCCCCTGCGTCCTTACAGGTAGCTACAACAACGCTCCAGCCGCTCTTATCCGAAAGTGTTTCGGCTATGCTCTTCAGCCAGTCCGCCTCTTCCTCCATCAGCACCGCGGCTTCGTCCACAACCGTTGCATTTTTTTGCCCCTGCGCCTCCTCTGCCTTACAGCAGAACCCTCCGGCAAACAAAATCACACTGAAAAACGCGCACAAAAGCACACTCTTTAATCCTTTGATTCCTGTCATCCTATTCCTCCCCCTTGTTCGCCGGAGCACCCAGCGACAGCCACTTTAAATATCCGTTGATAAACAGATCGATCCCTCCGTCCATCACACTGTCCACATTGCCTGTTTCCACGCCGGTACGGTGATCCTTCACCATCGTATACGGCTGCATCACATAAGACCGGATCTGGTTGCCCCAGCCGATTTCCGTAACCTCGCCCCGTATCCCTGCCGCCTTCTGCGCATTCTCCTGCTGCTTCAAAAGAAACAGCCTGGCCTTTAGCATCTGCATTGCCTTGTCTTTATTCATATGCTGCGAACGCTCATTCTGGCACTGCACCACAATCCCGGTCGGAAAATGCGTAATCCGGATCGCAGAAGAGGTTTTATTGATATGCTGTCCGCCGGCGCCGCTGGAGCGGTACGTATCAATCCGGATGTCGTCATCCTTTACCTCAATATCCAAATCCTCTTCAATATCCGGCATCACATCGCAGGACACAAAGGAGGTCTGCCGCTTGCCCGCCGCATTAAACGGAGAAATCCGCACCAGACGGTGCACGCCCTTTTCCGACTTTAAATAACCGTAAGCATTTTCCCCGTTTACCTGAAAGGTAATCGACTTAATCCCGGCCTCCTCACCGTCCAGAGAATCTAAAACCTCCACGCCAAAGCCCTTATCCGACGCCCAGCGGGTAAACATCCGGTACAGCATCGCCGCCCAGTCGCACGACTCCGTACCGCCCGCGCCCGCGTGCAGAGAGACAATCGCATTGTCCCTGTCATATTCCCCGGACAGAAGCGTCTTCATACGGATTCCCTCCAGCGTCTCTTCAAATGCCGCAAGCTCGGCTTCGATCTCGTCCAGTAAGGAAGCGTCATTCTCCTCACTTGCCATTTCAATTAAGGTTTCAATATCCTCAAACTGGGTTTTCAGCTTTTCGTAGGTAGCTACATCGTCCTTTAGGCTCTTCAGATCCTTCATTTTCTGTTGGGAAGCTTCTACCTGATCCCAGAAATCCGGCGCTTCCATCTCCCGTTCCAATTCCTGGATTCGCTGGTTTTTGCCAGCTAAGTCAAAGTGAATCCCTCACTTCCACCAATGGTTGTTTGTAGGTGTTCAGTTTTTGTTTGAACAGATCTAATTCTACCATTTGCTTCACCTCTTTCTTGTAAATTTTTGTTTTGGATAAAAGTCCGTTTACGTCCTTCCCTCCCCGGCGTCCCCATCCACCATTCTTTAACGCCCCCGCCGCCCCCTCCATAAAGTGCCCAGGCCCCAGGCCACTACCAGCCCAATCAGCGCCCCGGTACTGTCAATACAAACATCCTTAAGCTCTCCGGAGCGCCCCTCAATAAACAGCTGATGAAACTCATCCGTCGCCGCGTAAGCCGCCGCCCCCATCCAGGCCCACAAATACGCTCTGTTTCGAAGGCCCGGATACTGAAGCAGATTCCCCAAAAGAATACACGCCAGCACCGCATATTCCGTCATATGCGCCGCCTTGCGCACCGGATGCTGCCATTCCTCCGCATGTTCTGTCAGCGCCTCCTCCCTCCAGTTCAGGCCGAACACCTCGCTTACCCCTTCTGCCATCCGGTACGTAATCGTTCCGCTTACCTCGCCCGACTGCTCCGCCTTCTGGTGGGAGAAGGCAAAAATCAACGCCATCCAGATGACCGCGGCTGCAAGCCAGAGGCGCCTCTTCTTTTTGTTTATCTGTGTCATTGCTGCGCTGTGATCTCCTTTTCCAGAATCTCCACTGCTTTTTTCACCTGGTTATCCTGCGTGATGTCGTATTCCTCCTTAACGTCTCCCTCATACGCATATTTCAGCTCAATATCCGGGGCAATGCCTGTGCCGTGAATGTTTTCTCCGTTGGGCGTATAGTATTTTGCCGTGGTCAGCTTAATCGCGTCCCCGTCCTCCAATGGGATAATCGACTGTACCACGCCCTTGCCGAAGGTCTTTGTGCCGATTAACGTGCCGTAATCATAATCGCGGATCGCCCCAGCCAGGATCTCCGACGCGCTGGCGCTGTTGCCGTTGATCAAGACGGCGGTCGGATAATCCATCTGCTTTTCGTCGTCCGAGCTGTATACCTGGCGCTTTCCGTATTTATCCTGCGTATAGACGACGGTGCCCTCCGGCAGCAAATCGTCTAACACACCGGTCACTGCCGTAATCATGCCGCCCGGGTTATCCCGCACATCCAAAATCATTGCCTGCATCCCCTGCGCTTTTAAATCCTCGACTGCCGTTTCAAACTGCTCAATCGTCGGTGCACCGAATTCCAGGATCTGGATGTAGCCGATGCCTCCGTCCAAAAGCTGATGCTCTACCGTGGGCAGGTCAATATTGGCGCGCATCACGTCAAGCTCCAGATATTCCGGCTCGCCCTCCCGTAAAACCTGCAGATGTACCGCCGTTCCCTCTTCTCCGCGGATATGCGTCACCAAATCGGTCAGCTCCATACTCACGGACTCGATATCCTCTACCATGACGACAATATCGCCCTTTAGAAGCCCTGCATCCTCAGCGGGAGAGCCCTCGTATACGTGATCAATGGTCACAATCATAGATTCCTTATCCTGTGCAAGCTTCGCGCCGATGCCGTAATAATTCTGCGTGGCTGCAATCTGCAGATCCGCGTACTGCTGCGGCGTGTAGTATTCCGTATACCGGTCGTCTAAGCTTGCCAGAAGGCCGGAATACAGGCCGACCGCCATCTTCTCTTCGTCCGCGTCCTCATAAAAATAATAGTTGACAAGCTCAACCAGCTCGCCGATCTTTTTTTGCACCTGATTGCTTAAAAGAGACGGCCGCTGCGTACTGCCGCCGGCTCCGGTTACCGTTATGATAATCATCGCCACGGCAAAGCCCGTCAATAATGTCGCGAAAATTCCTGCCGCAACCCCCTTTATAAAGCGGTTATCCTTTTTCATTGGCTGCGGCGCGCCCTCCTGTCCGTCTCTTAGTTCCTCATAGTCCATATTCCCATTCCTTTCCTGCAAAAATAGTAAGTGACACAGAAATTCCCTACCATATCCTGGCAGGGAGTTTATCCGACAGCATTGTAACCGTTTCGCCTGCGGCTTCGCCGTTACGCAGCATTACACATTCAAATGCTTACGGATGGTAATCCGGCTCCCTATGAAACCAATCCCCACCCCAAGAACCAATGCCACCGGTACCAGGGTGTGGAATA
>CANDKL010000162.1 GCA_947385255.1 uncultured Roseburia sp.
GGCAGGAAAAAACCGCAGCAGCAGCCGAGGCAGGAAAAGGAAGAGGTCATCAAATCCATCACACTGCCTGAAAAGCTGACCATCAAGGAGCTTGCAGAAAAGATGAAGGTTCAGGCGGCCATTATTGTCAAAAAGCTGTTTTTGAAGGGCACTATGGTGACGGTCAATCAGGAGGTGGATTACGATACGGCGGAGGAAATTGCGCTGGAGTTCAACTGCATTGCCGAGCCGGAGGAAAAGATCGACGTGATAGCGGAGCTTCTAAAGGAAGAGGCGGAGGAGGAGAGCAAGCTGGTTGCCCGTCCGCCGGTTGTCTGCGTCATGGGGCATGTTGACCACGGGAAGACCTCCCTTCTGGATGCGATTCGTTCGACGCGCGTCACCGACCGGGAAGCAGGAGGCATCACGCAGCATATCGGTGCATCCGTCGTTTCCATCAACAATCAGAAAATTACATTTCTGGATACGCCGGGGCACGAGGCATTTACCGCTATGCGTATGCGCGGGGCAAACGCTACGGATATTGCAATCCTGGTAGTGGCGGCGGATGACGGCGTAATGCCGCAGACCGTAGAGGCCATTAACCATGCCAAGGCAGCCGGAATTGAAATAATTGTTGCGGTCAATAAAATAGACAAACCGAGCGCCAATATTGAACGTGTCAAGCAGGAGCTTTCGGAATACGAGCTGATTCCGGAGGACTGGGGAGGCAGTACGATTTTCTGCCCGGTATCGGCGCACACGCACGAGGGAATTGAAAATCTTCTGGAGATGATTCTTTTAACGGCGGAGGTCTGTGAATTGAAGGCGAATCCGGATCGGAACGCAAGGGGCCTTGTGATTGAAGCACAGCTGGATAAGGGACGCGGCGCCGTTGCAACCGTTTTGGTACAAAAGGGTACCCTAAAGGTGGGAGAGCCGGTTGCCTGCGGCAGCTGCTTTGGCAAGGTTCGCGCCATGATTGACGACAAGGGACGGAGAGTCAAGGAGGCAGGGCCGTCTACACCGGTCGAAATCCTGGGCTTAAACGGCGTACCGAACGCGGGGGAGGTATTCGTATCCACCGATACCGACAAGGAGGCAAGGAGCTTTGCGGAAACCTTTATTTCGGAGGGCAAGGAAAAGCTCTTAGAGGAAACCAGAACCAAGATGTCGCTTGACGATCTGTTCAGTCAGATCAAATCCGGCAATGTCAAGGAGCTGGATTTGATTGTCAAGGCGGATGTGCAGGGCTCGGTAGAGGCCGTAAAGCAGAGCTTAGAAAAGCTCTCCAACGAAGAGGTCATTGTCAAGACGATCCATGGAGGCGTTGGCGCAATCAACGAATCCGACGTGATTTTAGCGTCTGCTTCCAATGCGATTATTATCGGGTTTAACGTACGTCCGGATGCAACCGCAAAGGCAACGGCAGAGCGTGAGGGCGTAGACGTAAGGCTTTATAAGGTTATTTACAACGCCATTGAGGACGTAGAGGCAGCGATGAAGGGCATGCTGGATCCCATTTTTGAAGAGAAAATACTGGGCCATGCGGAGGTCCGCCAGATCTTTAGGGCATCCGGCGTAGGCAATATCGCCGGCTCCTATATCTTAGACGGTATCTTTGAGCGCGGCTGCAAGGTGCGCCTGTACCGGGAAGGGAAGCAGATTTTTGAGGGCAGCTTAGCCTCCTTAAAGCGCTTTAAGGACGATGTAAAGGAGGTTCGGACCGGATATGAGTGCGGTCTTGTGCTTGACGGATTTAACGACATTCAGGAATTTGACCAGATTGAAGCTTACAAGATGGTAGAGGTTCCGAGATAGGACGGAGCGAAATATGAGAAAAAACAGCATTAAAAATACCAGGATCAACGGGGAGGTTCTGCGTGAGCTAAGCAGCATTATTCACGGAGGAATCAAGGATCCGCGGATTCATCCGATGACCAGTGTGGTTTCCGTAGCGGTAGCGCCGGATTTAAAAACCTGCAAGGCTTATATCAGCGTACTGGGCGATGAAACGGCGCAGGCAGACACGCTGGCAGGCTTAAAAAGCGCGGAGGGCTACATCCGGAGCATGCTTGCCAAAAACATCAACCTGCGCAATACGCCGGAGATTACATTTATTCTGGATCAGTCTATTGAATACGGCGTCAATATGTCCAGACGGATTGATGAGGTAAACCGCATGGACGAACAAAAAAGGGCAAATATGCCCTTTGAAGAGGGCGGGGAATAGGGATATGAAGGATTTTGCTTCGCAGCTTGCAGGAGTAAAAACGGCTGCCATTGCGGGCCATATCCGGCCGGATGGAGACTGTGTGGGTTCCTGCCTTGCAACCTATAATTATATCAAAAAATACTACCCGCAGATACAGGTGACGCTTTACTTAGAGCCTATTCCCAATATTTTTAAGTTTCTGGCGGGTGCGGATGAAATCGTCCACCCCTGCGGGGAGGAGAAGCGCTTTGATCTGTTCCTTGTGCAGGACTGCGGGGATGAGGGCAGGCTTGGCGATGCGGTAACCTGTTTTAAAGCCGCAGGAAAGACGCTTTGCGTGGATCACCATATCAGCAACAGCAGCTTTGCGGATGTAAATTATATTGTTCCGCAGGCCAGCTCTACCTCCGAGCTCGTATTTGATCTGATTGGGGAAGCGCATATCACAAAGGAGATTGCAGAGTGCATTTATGTGGGCATCATACACGACACCGGGATGTTCCAGTACTCGTGTACCTCTGCAAGGACGATGGAAATTGCGGGAAAGCTCATGGAAACGGGCATTGATTTTCCCAGAATTGCAGACGAAACCTTTTATAAAAAAACCTATGGGCAAAACCGGATTCTGGGCAGGGCGCTTTTAAAAAGCAGGCTTTATGAAGGCGGCAGGATTATAGCCAGCGTCATTACACAAAAGGATATGGAGGAGTTTGACGTCATGCCAAGGCATTTGGACGGCATTGTAAACCAGCTGCGGGTGACAAAGGGCGTAGAGGCCGCCGTATTTCTGTACGAAACGGGAGACGGCCAGTTCAAAGCCAGCACCCGCTCCAACGGCCTTGTCAATCTGGCCGAAATCGCCGTAAAATTCGGCGGCGGCGGCCATGTGAGAGCCGCCGGGTTTTCCGTGAAGGGGGATCCGCTTGCTGCAATCGAAAGCATTGCAGCCGAAATTAAAAAACAGCTTTGAGGCAGGATATGGACGGAATTATTAACGTGTACAAGGAAGCGGGCTTTACCTCCTTTGATGTGGTGGCAAAGCTCCGCGGTATTTTAAAACAGAAAAAAATCGGACATACCGGAACGCTGGATCCGGATGCGGAGGGCGTACTGCCGGTCTGCATCGGAAAAGCGACTAAAATCTGTGAATATTTAACCGAAAAGGACAAGGCCTATCAGGCAGTGCTGCGTCTGGGAATTACGACAGATACGCAGGATATGTCCGGCACGGTTTTATCAGAGCGCAGGGTTGCGTTGACAGAGGAAGAGATTCCTGAGCTTCTGCGGCAGTTTACCGGAAAGCAGAAACAGATTCCGCCGATGTACTCGGCGCTTAAGGTAAACGGAAGAAAGCTCTGCGATCTGGCGCGGAACGGAATTGAGGTAGAGCGGAAGGCGCGGGAAATCGAGATTTTTTCTATAAAAGCGCTTCATGTACAAATGCCCCGGATTACATTGCAGGTGCATTGCTCCAAGGGAACCTATATCCGCACACTGTGCCAGGATATCGGGGAGCGGGCCGGGTGCGGCGGGTGTATGGAACGGCTGCTGCGTACAAAAACGGGCGGCTTTTTATTGGAGCATACATACCGCCTGGGGGAAATAGAGGCGATTGCCCATGGGGAGGATCCAAAGGGGCGATTGCTTTCCGATATTCTGATCCCTGTCGATTGGGCGCTTAAGGAATATCCGCGGGCGGATGCCCTGCCTGGCACAGAAAAGCTTTTACAGAACGGAGGCATTCTGGCAGCACAGAAAACACGGCAGAGGAAGGGGTTTGCAGAAGGACGGCTGTACCGGCTGTACAATGCGGCCGGAGTTTTTACAGGGCTTTTTTGCTACGATGCAAAAGGAGATGCGTTAAAGCCAAAAAAAATGTTTCTGCAGCAGTGCAGTCAGGAAGAATGACATGGAATATATTCAAAATACAACAGATTTCCATATTTCAGAGGATACAGTCGTGTCCCTTGGGAAATTTGACGGAATCCACAAGGGACATGGGCGTCTGTTAAACTATCTGGAAGACAAAAGAAAAGAAGGCTTAAAAACCGTGATATTTACCTTTGACATACCGCCGGGCTGGCGGCTTAAGAGCCTGCAGGAGGGAAAGCTTTTGACCACCAACGAGGAAAAGCGGCTGCTGCTTGAGGAGCATGGCATCGACTATCTGGTGGAATGCCCGTTTACGGTTGATTTGATGCGGATGGAGCCGGAGGATTTTGTGGAACAGGCGGTGCGGCGCCTGCATATCAAGAGCCTTGCCGTGGGAACGGATTTCCGGTTCGGACACAACCGTAAGGGGGACTACCGGCTGCTGCAAAGGCTGGCGGGGCAGTACGGGTATGAACTAAAGGTGGTGGACAAGCGGCAGGAGGACGGCCGGGATATCAGCAGTACATGGATCCGGGAGGAATTGTCGGCGGGGCGGCTTAAGATGGCGAACCGGCTGCTGGGATATCCCTATTTCGTACAGGGAATTGTGGTGCACGGGAATGAAATCGGAGGGGCAAGGCTTTCCGTACCGACTGCGAATCTGCTGCCGCCGGAGGAAAAGCTGCTGCCGCCGTTTGGCGTTTATGTGACCCGAACGACCGTCTGTGGGATGGAAAACAGTGTGTATGGCGGGATTAGCAACGTGGGGTGCAAGCCTACGATTGCGGGAGAAAATCCTGTGGGGGTGGAAACGCATTTGCTGGGATTTGGAGAGCAGATTTATGGGAGGCAGATTCGGGTAGAATTTTTGGAGAAGGTGCGGGATGAGAGAAGGTTTGCTTCCCTTCAGGAGTTAAAGGAGCAGATGGGGAGGGATATTGCTTATGCGAAAGAGGCCTTCCGAAGCGGTTTTTGTTCTCTGGTGTAAAAAAATAACGCACATCTCATAAATATTACGCATATATTACAATTATATGTTGACATTGTGAATTACTCTTGTTATACTTTTTTACAGGAAATAATTTACTATAGAGAAGACAAACCTGAGGAGGAATTTATGATATCCGATGATAAAAGATGGATTGGTATGATTACAATAGGAGCAATGGTAACAGCTATGTCAGTACCCGCCCTGGCGGCTACGGCGGGGGTCAGTGCGGGAGTCTCGGAGAAGATCGCAGCGAAGATGCAGGAGGAGGAATCATCCGGGAATGCAGGCGTGATTTCGGCTTTGGGGCTTTGCATAGACGTATCTGCGGCACGGGCCACGATTTCGGCGGGGGATACTGCCGTTACGGGGCTTGGCGTGGAGATTGAGACATGCGGGTATAAGAATCTCGGCATTGCCAATGTGGAAAGTAATTTGAATGTAAGGGAAGAGGCAAGCGAGGAGTCAGAGCTGGTCGGCAAGATGCCGCGGGACGCTGGCTGCGAGATTTTAGGAACAGAGGGAGAATGGACGCAGATACAGTCCGGAGAGGTGACCGGATATGTGAAGTCGGAGTTTTTGATGACCGGAAGGGAAGCGAGAGATTACGCGCCGGAGGTAAGCTCTGAAATTGCGACCTGTACGACGCAGACCTTACGTGTGCGGGAGGAGCCGAATACAGAGTGTGAGATACTGGCTCTGATGCCGGAGGGAGAGGAAGTAGAGGTCATAGAGGATCAGGGAGAGTGGCTGAAGGTCAGCGTAGACAATGAGGAAGGCTATGTCAGCGCAGACTATGTCTCCGTATCCAATGAATTGAACAAAGCAATGACGATGACAGAGGTACAGTACGGACAGGGTGTTTCCGATGTTAAGGTGGATCTGGTGGCATATGCATGTCAGTTTGTAGGGAATCCTTACGTGTGGGGCGGCACGAGTCTGACGCACGGGGCGGACTGCTCCGGATTTACGATGTCTATCTTTGCAAAATACGGCATTTACCTGCCGCACTCCTCTGCGGCACAGGCAAATTGCGGTCGGAGAATCAGCGCGAGTGAAGCACAGCCGGGAGATTTATTCTTCTATGGCGGCGGCCGGATCAGCCATGTTGCCATATATATCGGGAATGGGCAGATTGTACATGCAAGCTCACAGAGAACCGGAATTAAGATTTCCAACGCATATTATCGGTCGCCGGTTTGTGTTGTGCGTCTGCTGAATTAGAACGAAAAATAAAAGCTGTTTACAAAGTAATGGATATGTGATAAACTATTTTGGTATGAATTTAGCCCATATTCGGTAGATGGACACTCCGACCTTCTGCTGAGTATCATACGCAGGCTGGGCGATAAAATAATTTTAGGAGGAAAACCATGATCGCAAAGGACAAGAAGCAGGCAATTATTTCTGAGTACGGCAGAACACCCGGAGACACAGGCTCACCGGAGGTACAGGTGGCGATTCTGACTGCCAGGATTCAGGAGCTGACAGAGCATTTAAAGGCGAACCCGAAGGATCACCATTCCAGAAGGGGTCTTCTGAAGATGGTTGGTCAGAGGCGCGGTTTGCTGGCTTATTTGAAAAAGATCGATATTGAGAGATATCGTTCCTTAATCGAACGTTTGGGTATCAGAAAGTAATGCAGTATTTCAAATAGAGCGGAGCTTTTTCCGCTCTATTTTGAATATCAGGAGTTCACTCCAGGGGCGCCGGGCGGAAGAGAACAGCCGAGACCACTGATATGTGCATTTTACGAGATCGGAAGAGCACACGTCTGAACTCCAGTCACAGCCTCATATCTC
>CANDKL010000163.1 GCA_947385255.1 uncultured Roseburia sp.
CTACGGAATTATCTCTTGATATAGTTAAAGAGTTAGAAAGCCAATCAATGCAGTTCGCATAATTGGAGAAACATGAGCGGCAACATTCAGACCTTAAAAAAAGCAGCGGTCCTAAGCGTGTGGCGATTGCAGGCAATCGTCATACGCTTAGGGCCGCTGCTTTTTTTAGGTGCGCAAGCGCGTCAGAGGACTTAAGGGAATTCTGCTTTGAGCGTGGCTTTTGGAACCCCTCTTTCCCCGTCTCGTGCAAAGCAACTATCCATGCGTTTTTTCAGGTTTATCGCGGAAAATCTATTGACAAAATCGGCGTGGGGGGGGGGTAGAATGAGGGTTGGAGTTAAAAGAAAAGGGAAGGAGCAGAAAATGGAATGAAGATGAAAAAACGATGGACAGTGTTGTTGTGTGCGGCTTGCCTTGCGGCGGGGACGATTTTTAGTCCTGTGACGGGAGCGGCTATATACGCAGAGGAAGGGGGAACAGATAGCTCTGAACTTGAGAGTGGGGATTATACCTACCGTGTGACGGAAATGGGAACGGCTGAGATCCTGAATTATACCGGAAGCGAAAAGGATTGGGTGATTCCGGATCAGTTAGAGGGGCTGGATGTGACGGGGATTGTAAGGGAAGCCGTTGCTGAAGTTCGTCCAATTCTGGAACGTGTTACAATTCCGGCGAGCATGAGAAGCATAGAGGATGGCATTTTATATGATAAGGAAAAAGAAGAAGTAGTATCTTGTCCACGGAGTAAAACAGGGGAGGTACATTTGCCGGAAGGGGTACAGAGGATTAAAGATCATGCATTTTATGGCTGTCAGAGCCTGACAGAAATTGAAATACCCGCAAGTGTCTGGAGTATTAGTCAGTATGCAATTGTTTTTTGTAAAAAACTCGAAAATATTGTTGTGGATTCGGATAACCGAAATTATTGCTCAGAAAACGGCATTTTATACAATTTAAATAAGACGCTTCTGTTAGCTTATCCGGGTGGCAGAACAGAGAAGCCCAGTCTGCCGGAAAGTGTTACGGGTATTGCTTCGAATTCGTTTTGCGGCAGCAGAATAACAGACCTGGAAATTCCCAAAAATGTAACTGGGATAGAGTCCGGTGCATTTTTTGGCTGTCAGGATTTAGAAAGAATAAAGCTTCCAAAAGGTTTGAAAAACATAGAGGAACAGGCATTTTTTTCCTGTGAGAAATTAAAGGATATTTTTTATGCGGGCAGCGAAGAAGAGTGGCGTGCAATTTCGATTGGGGCTAGCAATGAATCTCTTACGGATGCCAGGATGCATTACAATTACTGTGAGCACATCTATGAAAGCTCCGTGACGGCAGAGCCAACCTGCACAGCCGCTGGCGTAAAGACATTTACCTGTTCGAAATGTGGAAATAAGTATACAGAGGAGATTGCAAAAACAGCGCATGTTTATCAGAACGGAACGTGCAGCCTATGCGGCCAGGCGGATCCGGCCGTGGCAAATCCATCGCAGACAACACCGGACTCTGGTTCGCAGACAACGCCGGATTCTGGTTCGCAGGCAGAGCAGATTACCGTGCCGACGCCTAAATTTTCGCTTTGCAAGAACACGAAGGGAAAAAAGATTACGCTGAAATGGAAAAAGGTTTCCAAAGCGTCCGGATATCGGATTCAGTATTCGGCGGATAAAAAATTTAAGAAAAAAACGACAAAAGACTGTAAGAAAAATGCGTTTACAATCAAGAAGCTGAAAAAAGGGAAGAAGTATTATGTGCGCATCCAAGCATATCGGATGGTTTCCGGGAAAAGGTACGATTCCGGCTGGAGTAAGGCGAAGGGCGTTAAGGTTGCAAAATAAGCGAAATAAAACAGAGGAAGGAAATAGAATATGAGAAAAAAGATGAAACGGTTTTTGGCAGGTGTTTTGATGACGGCGATGATTTTTGTCGGGATGCCGGATTGGGCTCTGGCCAAAGAGGATGTACAGCCCGGATACGGAATCCTGTTGGAAGGGTCCGGTAATGAGATTTTTGCAGATGTGCCGTTAGATACATCCGGTATGGAGGAATTTACGTTTACGCCGGAAAAAGGCGGATATTACAGCTTGCAGTATTTGTATTCCGGTGGTGGGGAAGAAAGCTATCAGAATATGTCCGCACAGGTTTTTGATGCAGATGGGAACGATATGGGGGAGATACAGATCCGCTATATACCCTATTTTTTTGCAGGGAAAACATATACAATTGTGCCTTACAGCATGGATAGAAATAAAACCGTAAAAATCAGCAGGTACTCGGATATTGAATATCCGGACAGTGTTGTGGAAGGCGTTATGGGCCGGGGGACAGAAGGCGGCGAAATCATCTGGCTGGATGAAAACGACGTTCTTACCTGTGAAATAAAAGAGGGAGGTTCCGGCAAAAATATTTCGTCGTTTCCGCTTCAAAACGAGGCTTCCGTAAAAAAGCTGGTGATTGAGGAAGGGATTCGGAGTATCTACGACAGGTCATTTCAGAATTACGATAACTTAAACGAGGTTACGCTTCCTTCGACTCTGGAAAAAATCGGAAGCAACGTATTTTCCGGCTGTATCAGGCTTTCTACCGTGCACCTTCCGCAGGAAAATAGCCTTGTGTCTGTTGGGCAGGAGGCATTTCTTTCCACACCGTTTTTGGAGGAGCAGCAGGGAAATTATAAGATGCTGGGTACGACTGTAATCCGGTATGTGGGCGAGGAACGGGAAACGGTTGTTCCGCAGAATGCTACGGTCATCGGAGGCCATTCGATGCAGAACAGCGGTACCCTGGAAAAAATTACAATTTCAGACAAGGTGAAAACAATCGGGGAGTTTGGTATGGCAGATTGTGAAAGCCTGCCGGAAATTGATGTGCCGGGAAATGTGACGGATATCCAGTACGGTGCGTTTTGCAGGGATACGGCGTTAGAAAGGGCCGTGCTTAGGGAAGGCGTGAAGACGATTGGAGATGCCGCCTTTTTGGGTTGTGACAACTTAAAACAAATTGATATTCCCAAAAGCGTGTCAATGGTCGGCTACAACGCAATCGGATATTCCAGTATTGGATACGGGGGAGTTTATGTACCGAGTGAAAATCCGCCGGTCATTGGCTGTTATTACCAAACAACAGGCTATTATTATGCGCTCAATCATAATTTGCCAAAGAAAATTTTGGATGAGAAGGATTTGGGAAATGAAAATGTAGCCTTTTTAAACTATTCTGCAGCGTTGGGCAGGTGGCCGATCCGGCTGGACGAAATTGGGGTCAGCTTTGCGGAAGAGCCTTTGACGGAGGGCGAGAAAAAGACGGTTCTTACCGTAACGGGAATCGGGGATTATTTTGGAAGCCAGTCGAAGGAATTTTATTATAAAGGTTCGCAGAACAATAACGATCATAACGGAGATGACCATCCTGGCGGAAATACAGGCAATACAGGCCAAAACGGAGGACAAAGAGGTATTCCCGGCGGAGGCGGTACGTCCAACAGCCCGTCCGGCGGCACAGTGAAAACGGATCCAAAAACAGGTGCGTCTTATCAGGTGATAAAGGACGGTGCGGCAGAATATAAAAAACCTCCCCGGGATGCCAAAGGGACGGTCGTCATACCGGATTCGGTGCAAATTGACGGCAGGACCTATTCTGTTACCGGGATTGCCGCAGGTGCATTCCAGAATCATAAGAGTATCAAACGGGTTCAGATCGGCGGCAGCGTAACGTCTGTCGGTAAAAATGCATTCAAAGGCTGCGTTAAGCTTTCGGCTGTTTCCGGGGGTAAAAATATGGTATCTATTGGGGATAGTGCATTTTTTGGCTGTACGGCATTAAAAAAAATTACCATCGGCAAAAAGGTAAGCAGGATTGGCAAAAAAGCATTTGGGAGCTGCAAAAAGCTGAACAATATTACAGTGAAAACAGCGAAGCTGACCCAAAAAAATATCGGTAAGAAAGCGTTTGCGGGCACGCCGTCCAATGCGCTGGTAAAAGTGCCGAAGAAAAAATTAAAAGAGTACAAAGCCTTGCTGAAATCGAAAGGTATTCATAAAAAGGCAAAGATAAAATAAATGGTAAAAAGAGGAGTGGGGGACTTGGAAAGGGCAAAAGCAGGCTGCAGTATCCGGTGCTTTCGGATCACAGAGGTAATTTTTGTCGCAGGCTTTTTTGGATGCGGCCTGTTTATGGAATATGCCGCGTGCATTTTCGCAGGGCTTATGGGCCTGGGCTGGCTTGTATTGCTCCGGAAAGAGAAGGAGACGCTTCTTTTTATCAATCCCGGCAGCATACTGGTTTTTGTAACCGCCCTGTTTTATCTGCTGACGGCAGTATGGGGCGTGGATGCGGGAATGAGCCTGATTGGCGCGCTGCGGTTTTCCGGCGTCGTTTTATTTGCGGGGCTCGCCATGCAGCTGTCTGATTCGCAGCGGGAAAAGCTGCTGCTTTCCGTTCCGGCCTCCGCCGGGATTATGACAGTGTCTGGCATTGCCGCCCTTCCGTTTTCCCGGCTTCGCCGATTTTTCTGGACGGCCGGGCGGCTGGGCGGGTTTTTCCAGTATCCCAATACATTTGCCCTGTTTTGCCTGCTGGGATTTTTCATTGTCTTAAGGCATGGCAAAAAAGAAGGGGAGACGTTTGGCGCGGCCCGTGTACTGTGCTGTCAGCTGCTGCTTCTTTCGGGCATTTTACTTTCCGGAAGCCGCAGCGTTTTTTTCCTGCTGGCAGGCTCGCTGCCTGTCATTGCGGCAGTGGATCAAGGGCAAAGAAAACGGATGGCCGTTTTGCTTTTTCTGTCCTGCTCTGCCGGGGCGGGATATGCTGTAATCAGCGGGAATATGCAGAATATCGGACGGTTTTTAACTGCGTCGTTTACATCGAGTACATTGCTTGGGCGCGTGATTTATGTACAGGATGCACTGAAAATGATTGTGAAAAATCCGTTTGGGTACGGGTATCTGGGTTATTCTTTTGCTGTGCCGAGGTTCCAGTCTGCTGTCTACAGTGTTCGGTTTGTGCACAATGACATTTTACAGCTTGCCCTGCCCGCCGCGCTGCGCCGCACTCTGCTTTGCGTCCTGCTTGTGGGAAGCGGCGCGGCTTTGTATACCGGCGCGGCTATGGTTCCAAGATATCTTGGTTATCCTGCCGTAAGCGCCGCGGCACTTCCCTTCTATGCGGAAGCCAACCGCGAAATTCTGGCACAGGAAAAAAGCACGGAAAAAGCGGTTCGGCTGGCGGAACGCGTGCTGCGGCAGAACGTCTGTATTCCGGAAGCGTATGATATCAGGGCGGCAGCCGCATACCAAAATCAGCAGTATGGGAAACTGCTTGCCAATAAGAAAAAGTCGCTGCTGCTAAAACGGTACGATCTGTCCGCATACAAGAGGTACATTGCCCTGCTTAGCCGGGCGGCGCAGGAAGCGGCGTATGCAGAGGAGGAAGAGGAAACGGTGCGGGCGCTTTTAAAGGGGATTTTGGAAGCCGAAGAAATCTTAAAGGAGACAAAGGAAGGAACAAACCCTCTGGCATATCAGACGCGCGATGTGCCAGAACTTGAACTTGGGGAGGAAGCGGAAGAGTATATTCAAAATGTAAAACAGATTTTGGGCATGTCTGATATACGGTGACAGTTTAGACGTTACTTTTCATGCGGTGGGGAAATGATGGCCCTGGGTAAAGGAAACGGACTTAAGCGTTGCTATCGAATCAACCCTCAATGCTACGACAAGCATCTCCCCGCCCCATGAAATGTAACCAAGTTAAGGCAAGACAAACTGAAACGGTCTGTTTTGCCTTTTATTTTATTATGTGAAGTGCTATAATATAGTTGTAACGGGAATGGCTAATGAGATATAATCAATAATACAAGAAAAGAGGTACTCATTATGTCACTAAATTACACAACCGAATTTAAAAATAAGATTGTCCGTCTTCATGAGGAAGAAGGACGAACCTACAAAAGCATCACTGCTGAGTATGGCGTATCCAAAGCCAGCATCTCCAAGTGGTGCAGAGAATTCAGCAAAGAATGCCAAACAAGCCCTCAAGCCAAAGAAGATTATGACTCCATGAAGGAGAACCTCCGGCTAAAACGGGAGAATGAAGAATTACGAAAGGAGATTGCATTCTTAAAAAAAGCGGCGGCATTCTTTGCAAAGGAGATCGGTTAGAGGCTTACCGATTTATCGACCAGTATCATGAAGAATTCGGCATCCGCTGGCTGTTGCGGCGGCTGGGGATCTGCCCGAATGCCTACTATAACTATCGGAAACACCGGAAGACAGATTAGTATGCCCAAAAATCAGAAGTCAAGAAGCAGGAAGTCAGTATACATCAAAAGCATTTATAGAGTTCTGCGAATCCGTCCATGTAACCCAGAGCATGAGCAAAGCCGGATATCCGTACGACAATGCGCCAATGGAGAGGTACTTCAACACGTTGAAAAACGAATGCACCAACCTTTATGAATTCCGAACGAAAAATGAACTGTAAAAAGCTTGACCACTACAGAATCCACGCTTTGCGAGGATTTTATTATCATGAGCAAAAATCTGCCCGCTGTAACATTTTGCGGACATTTGCTTGTTATACTATGTAAAAAAGCAGAGGAGTGTGGATATGAAAAAGATTTTACTGGTAGAGGATGACGACCTTTTAAATAAAACGCTGACTTACAACCTGATCTCTGAGGGTTATGAGACCGTATCAGCTCTGAATGTCGGCACAGCCACCGAGTTATTGACGCAGACGGAATATGACCTGGTACTTCTGGACATTAACCTGCCGGACGGCAGCGGCTATGACCTGTGCAGGCTCATAAAGCCGGAGAACCCTGACACGCTGG
>CANDKL010000164.1 GCA_947385255.1 uncultured Roseburia sp.
GCCAGGCTGGACGGACAGTATGTGCGCCGGATGGGCTTTTGGTTTGACGTAAGGTGTCTCGTCGGTACGTTCCATGCCGTAGCAAATGCAAAGGGCGTGGTCGAGGGCGGCACCGGACGGTTAAAGAAACGCAGGAAAAAAAGCAGAAAATCATAACAGGGATGGCATATGAAAAAAGTATTGATTACAGGGCAGCACAGCTATATCGGGACCTCCTTTGAACGCTATATCCGCAAATACTGCCCGCGCTGGCAGGTGGATTCTGTCAGCGTGCACGGACACGGCTGGAGACAGACGGATTTTGGCAGCTATGACGCAGTGCTGCATGTAGCGGGGAAGGCACACGCGGACGTCGGGAGCGTATCGGAGGAGGAAAAGCGGGAATATTACCGGGTCAATTGCGATTTGGCACGAGAGGTGGCGCAGGCAGCGAAAGAGGCCGGCGTGCGCCAGTTTATCTATCCGGGGAGCATTATCATTTACGGGGAAAGCGCGCCCTATGGAACGCAGAAGATGATTACGCCGGATACGAAGCCGGCGCCCTCGGATTTTTACGGCGACAGCAAATGGCAGGCGGAGCGCGCGGTGCGCCGTCTCGAAAGCGACTCCTTCAAGGTGGCAGTCTTACGGCTTCCGATGGTATACGGGCCGGACAGCAAAGGGAATTATCCGCTGCTTGCCAAAATGGCAAAGCGCCTGCCGGTATTTCCGGCCGTGCGAAACAGCAGGAGCATGCTTTATATTGAAAACCTGTGCGAGCTGATCCGTGAGATCATTGAGCAGGAGGACAGCGGTATGTTTTATCCGCAGAACGCGCAGTATGCTGCAACGGCGGAGCTGGTGAGGCAGATTGCGCACGCGGCGGGGAAAAGAATACGGCTGATCTCCGGGCTGGGGCCGTTACTTGGGCTTTCCTGCAGACTGCCGGGCAAGGCGGGGGCGCTTGCCAGAAAGGCTTTCGGAAACCTGACCTATGAAAAATCCATGAGCGAATACCGGGGAAACCGCTATCAGAGATACAATTTAAAGCAGTCCGTCCGCAGGACAGAGGCGCGTCCGCACGACGCGAAAAAGGCGCTTATAACGGCGTCGGTCGCCTCCATGATCGATTTGTTTAACATGGATAATATTCATATTTTACAGGAGCTGGGCTATGAGGTGCATGTGGCGGGCAATTTTAAGTTTGGCAGCATCACAAGCCAGGAGCGTGTCGACGCCTTTTGGGAGGAGCTAAAGCAGGCGGGGATCCCGGCTTATCATATACCGATTCCAAGGAGTATTGCGGATATCGGCAACATCATCCGATCCTACCGCCAGATGAAGCGGCTTCTGATGGAGCAGCAGTATGCGGTTGTGCACACACAGTCGCCGATCGGCGGCGTGGTGACAAGGCTTGCCGCGCGGGACTTAAGAAAGGGCGGGACGAGAGTCATTTATACGGCGCACGGCTTTCATTTTTACCGGGGGGCCCCGAAACAGAACTGGCTGCTGTTTTATCCGATTGAGAAATATTTATCCCGTTTCACAGACGTTTTGATTACGATTAACAAAGAAGACTTTAGGCGCGCAAAGCGGTTTTATGCAGGACGGGTTTGCTATGTGCCGGGGATTGGCGTAGATATGGAGCGGTTTGCGGCAGGAGGAGAGAGGGCGGACGATCTGCGGCGGGAGCTTGGGCTTTCTAAGGAGGATTTTGTAGCAGTCAGCGTAGGCCAGCTTTCGAAACGGAAAAATCAGATGACGGCGATTCGGGCAATGGCGCAGATAGCGGATCCGGACGTCAAGTATGTGGCGGTGGGGCTTGGAGAGTGTGAAGACGAGGACCGCAGGCTGGTCGGTGAGCTTGGATTAGAGGGACGGGTCATTTTAACGGGCTACAGAGAGGATGTGGAGGAGCTTTTGCATATGGCGGACTGCTTTGTCTTTCCGTCCCTGCAGGAGGGGCTTCCGGTATCCCTGATGGAAGCCATGGCTGCGGGGGTTCCCGTTGTGTGCAGCGCAGTCCGGGGCAATATGGATCTGGTGACAGACGGCGTGGAGGGCCGGCTGGCAGAGCCGATGGATGCGGCAGGGTTTGCCAGCGCGATTATGGAACTAAAGGAGCATCCCGGGCTGTCGGAGAAGTACCGGACGCATGCACGTCAAAAAATCAAAGGCTTTGACGCAAAAAGGGTGCACAAAAAAATGCAGAAGCTTTATCGGGACTGTATAGATAAAATTTAAAATGATACAAAAGGAGAGCGGAAAATGCCAGAAATATCCGTAATAATGCCGGTATATAATCTTGCCGGGGGGCAGATATTAAAAACATCCATTGCTTCTGTTTTAGAACAGGATTTTGAGGATTTCGAGCTGCTGATCTGTGACGACGGTTCCACAGACGGCACGTTTGAGCTGCTGAAAAAAATAGCGGGCGCCGATCCGCGTATCCGCCTGCTGAAAAATAAAAAAAACCGCAGGGCCGGTTATGCCAGGAACCGCTGTATCCGCGCGGCGAAGGGAAACTTTATCGCAATCATGGACGCCGATGATATTTCCGCCAAAAGCCGCCTGCGTATGCAGTACGACTATTTAAAGCAGCATCCGGACATCGATTTTGTGGGCAGCAGAGGGGAATTTTTTGTCCGCCGGATAGGCGATGACAAGGAGCGGTACTGGTACTGCGAAAAGCCGGAACCGAAGGATTTTCTGTTTTCCCTGCCATTTGTGCACGGCTCCCTTCTGTTCCGCAGGGAAGCGCTAAAGCGCGTGCACGGCTATGATACGTCTAGATGGGTGACCCGGACAGAGGATTACGATATTCTGCTCAGGCTGTATGAACAGGGCTTAAAAGGGGCCAGCCTGCCGGATACCCTGTATTATATCCGAAGGGACGCTAAGCAGTATCAGCGCCGGAAATACCGGTACCGGATCAACGAGGCATATATCAAATGGAGGGCCTTTTATCGGCTGGGCCTGTTTCCTGGGGGCATGCTGTTTGCGCTAAAGCCTATGGCCGTCGGCCTGATCCCCATACGTATCCTCTCTTTGATCCAGAAAAAATACTACAAAAGAAAAGGGTAGGTAAAATGACAGGAATTATCATATTAAATTACCAGACCTGGGAAACCAGCTTAAAATGCATGAAAAGCGCGGCAAAAAACTGTAAGGGGGCGCCGTATACCATCTATCTGGTGGACAATGCGTCTACGGCGCCGATGTCGGACCGTGTCCGGGAATATATTAAGAAGCATCCGGTCTGCTTTTTACAGAGCAAAGAGAACGGCGGTTACGCGAAGGGCAACAATATCGGCATCCGCAAAGCGTTAGAGGACGGCTGCGATTATCTTTTGATCGCGAACAACGATATCCTGTTTGGTGAAGGCGCGATACAGCAGATGGCAGACTATTTAAAAATGCATCCGGATACCGGGATTGCAGGGCCGAAGGTGCTGATGGAACACGGAAGGGTGCAGTACAGCTGCTGCTCCAAAAGAACCGAAATGAAAGACATGTTTCAGGTCTTTACCATTGCAAAGCTAATATTCCGCAGGCAGTGGAAAACGTATTACTGTCTGGATCAGGATCCGGGGAAGGATCGGGACGTCTATTATGTCTCCGGCTGCTGCTTTATGATGACAGCGGCCTGCGCCAGAGAGATTACGCCGCTTGATGAGCATACGGTGCTCTATGACGAGGAGCTGATCATCGGCATCCGCATGGAAGAGGCGGGGCTTAAGACGCATTACTGCTCCGGGGCTAAGGTGCTGCATCGGCACGGGCACACGACAGACCGTGTAAAGCCGTTTATGTTTCAGTGCATCTGCCAGAGCGAGCTGTACTATTGCAGCCGATATCTGCATGCGAAGCGCTGGCAGCTTTGGCTTATGTACCGGTACCGGCGTATGCTTTACTGGATACGGAGCATGCGGGACGCCGGGCTGCGCAGTTACCTGAGTACGTTTCGGCAGGAGACACGGAAAAGCTATCAAAGCTCTTGTTATTCTACTATGAAGGTGTTATAATGTCTGAGATTATGAGTGAAAGAGGTACATCCGTGATAGCAGTTATCAAACGAAACAGAGAAATGATTTGGGATCTGGCAGTCAATGATTTTTCGACAAAATACGCAGGCTCTGCGTTTGGCATATTCTGGGCGTTTGTTCAGCCGGTCATTACAATCGTCATGTACTGGTGCGTATTTCAGTTTGGCTTAAAATCCACGCCGCCCGTGGAACATGTTTCTTATATTTTCTGGTTTGCCACCGGCATGGTACCGTGGTTTTTTTTCTCCGACGGGTTAAATACTGCCTGCTGGAATACGGCTATCTTGTCAAAAAGGTTGTCTTTGACATAGAGCTTTTGCCGGTAATCAAAATTTTATCGACCCTGTTTATTCATCTTGTGTTTATCGGGCTTTTGTTTTTGATTGCATTTGTAAACGGCGAGCCGATGTCCGTTTATGTGGTGCAGGTGCTGTATTATCTGCTGTGTGCGATTTTGCTGGTTTATGCGCTGGGGATGTTTACCTCGGCAATTATCCTGTTTTTCCGGGATTTGGGACAGATTGTAAATATTGTGCTGCAGATTGGGCTGTGGGCCACGCCGATTATCTGGCCCTATACCATTGTCCCGCCGCAGTATCAGTGGATTGTAAAATTAAACCCGGTATTTTATATCACGGAAGGGTACCGCGGCAGCTTTATCCATCATCAGTGGTTTTTTGAACAGCCGCTTCTGTCGGCCTATTTCTGGATCGTTACGCTTGGGATGCTGCTGATCGGCAGCACGGTGTTTAAGAAAATGCGTCCTCATTTTGCCGACGTGCTGTAAGCGGCATGCCGCATGGAAAGGAAAATCAGCTTCTCATGGAAAATAGTGCAATTAGTATCAAAAATCTGACAAAATGCTACCGCCTGTATGAGAATCCGTTTGATCGGGTAAAGGAAACCTTTCATTTTTCCAAACATACATACAGCAGGGAAAAGTGCGTATTGAACCAGGTCAGCCTTGAGATCCAAAAGGGGGACGTGGTCGGGATCGTCGGTACGAACGGCGCGGGCAAGTCTACGCTGTTAAAGCTTGTCACAGGCGTACTGACGCCGACTGCGGGAACACTGGCCATACATGGGAAGATTGCCGCGCTTTTGGAGCTTGGAACCGGATTTAATCCGGAATTTACGGGGATCAAAAATATATTTTTGAACGGAACCATGATGGGCTTTACGCATGATGAAATGGAGGAAAAGCTGCAGGGGATTATCGACTTTGCAGATATCGGCGATTTTATCTACCAGCCTGTCAAAACCTATTCCTCCGGCATGTTCGCCAGGCTGGCCTTTGCGGTTGCCATCAACGTGGAGCCGGAGATTTTGATTGTGGACGAAGCGTTAAGCGTGGGCGATATGCGCTTTCAGATGAAATGCATGGACAAGATGAAGTCCATGATGGACAGCGGCGTGACGGTTTTATTTGTATCCCACGATATTAACGCAATCCGAAGGCTCTGTACAAAGGGCCTGTGGCTAAAGGACGGTACGGTGCAGGCCTACGGCGAAACAAACCGGATCTGCGATCAGTATTTGGATTACCTGAAACTATGTGATTTGGAAGGAGAGGGGGCGGCAGAGGCCCCCGGAGAGCAGGCGCAGGACGGCGCCTATGAGTTTGAAGAGCTGTCCGAATTTAAAGCCGGTTCGAAGGAATCGGTGGCAGAGGTGGCGGGCATCCGTCTGGTGGATGCGGACGGAAACGCAAAAGAGGAATTCAACCTGTTTGAGGATATGACCGTGGAGGTCTATTATGATGTATATGACGAGAATGTAGATTATCCGGTTCTGGGAGTTGCCTTAAAGCGTTTGGACGAGGTCTATATCTGCGGCGTCAATACGCTTTTGGACGGTCAGAGGATTCCATGGCGGTTCGGGAGGAACTGCTATAAGCTGCATTATACGGACGGTATCCGCGTTTTGGGCGGGCGGTATTATTTTGACGTGGCGCTGTTTGACAAAACGGCTACGGTTCCCATTCAATATCGGGCAAAAATCAGGGAATTTACGGTTACGGCGGATTATATCGGGGAGGGCGTCTGCATCATCCCGCACGAATGGAGGAAATAATGGGAAAGTATGATTTTGATTTGGAGCTGTATGAGAATAATCCGCTGGCATGGATTGCAGGACGGGTGACGGAGTCGTCGGACGTTTTAGAGTTCGGTCCTGCGGACGGCAGGCTGACCCGCTATTTAAAGGAGAACAAGGGCTGCCGGATCGATATTGTGGAAATTGATGCGGAATCCGGCAAAAAGGCCGCAGCGTACGCAAGACATGCCTTTGTCGGGGAAGAAGAGGGCGACATCGAGAATTACCGCTGGCTGTCCGGGGAGGACAGGTATGATTTTATCATCTTTGCAGATGTACTGGAGCATTTACTGCATCCCTGGGAGGTGCTCAAAAGATGCAAGAAGGTGATCAAACCGGAAGGGCTGATTCTGGTATCCATTCCGAATATTGCGCATAATTCCGTGATCATTGATTTGATGAACGATCGTTTTACCTATCATCCGACCGGACTTTTAGACAATACCCATATCCGGTTTTTTACCAGGGAATCCTTTGTGCAGATGGTGCAGAAGGAGGGCTGGGCGGTCACGGAGGAGATGTCGGCTTTGATTCGGGTGGGAGAAAACGAAATACAGAATACGTATGCGGATGTGCCGAAGGAGGTCTTTAAATTTCTGGCTGCCCGTCCGGCGGGCAATATTTATCAGTATATGTTTGCACTAACCCCGAGCGCGGCGTATTTAACGGGGAACTGCAG